>JANLQZ010000608.1:0-1652 GCA_031368125.1 Betaproteobacteria bacterium | reverse complement strand
CCGCGTGATGATCCAGCGCGCCGTGCGCGAGGCCGGCATGGTCGCGGTGCGCTCCGACGAGCGGCTGTCGTCGGCGATCATCCACTCTGAGATGTTTCGCGACCTGCGCGATCGCGAGGTGGTGCTGGCCGACCTGTCGCTTGACAACCCGAACGTGTTTTATGAACTCGGCGTGCGCCATGTGATGAACGCCGGCGGCACGGTGCTGATCTGCCGCAAGGGCTCGGCGCTGCCCTTCGACGTGAAGTTGTCGCGCGTGATCTTCTACGACTTCGATGGCAGCAGCCTCGACTGGGAAGAGGTCGAGCGGGTGGTCAAGAACCTCAAGCTGGCACTCAACGACGCCGCCACCGGCCGCGCCGACAGCCCGGTGCACGCGCTGCTGGAACATGTGTTGCCGCAATCGCAGCGTTACGCCGCGCCGTCGCTGCCCTCGGGTGCAGCCGAAGATGCCGCCGATGCCGAACCGGCCGAGCCATTCCAGCAGCTGGTGGCCCGGGGCTGGCAGGACCAGCAGGCCGATGTGCGGGCGCTGTTCACGCAACACCGGGGCACGGTGTTCGGCGCGCGTGCCGTGGCCTACCTGTGCCTGGCGACCGATCCGGGCACCGAAACCGCGCGCCATCTGGCCAACCACCTCAACGACGCGCAACAGTACCGGCTGGCCAACGTGTTGTACGCCGGGCTGCAAGCGGCCGGCCAGTTGACCCGCGGCGCCCGGCTGGCCTACGCCTCGTCCTACAGCGAAGCCAACCCCGACCTGGTGGGGGTGCAACGCGCGATCGAGATCGCCGAAGACGCGCTGGCCCAGGAAGAACGCAGCCATGGCGCGGGCAGTGAAAGCCGGGACGCCGTGGTCGGATTTTCCGAATGCCACCGGCGTCTCGCCGGCCTGCAGCAGTGGCGCTGGCAGCTCAGCCATGACCCGGCCGATCTCGCGCGCGCCATCGAAGCCTTCGACACCGCGGTGCGCTCCAACGACAAGGCGCGCGCGCTGGGCGGCCTCAAGCACCCGGGCTTCCTGGCGCAGGCGCGGCTCAAGCTGGTGGTGCTGCTGCGCACGCGCGACGGCTCGGTCGACCGGCCAGACCAGGAACGGCACCGCGACGCCATCATGGCGCTGTCGGCGCTGCCCGGCGACGACCCCAAGGGCCTGTCGTACCTAGGCTGGTTCCAGGCGCTGACGCTGGCCGACATGGGCGTGGCGGACGCCGCGCAGAACAAGGCGGTGACCACCCTGTCCAGCGATTCGGTGCTCAAGCAGGACCCCCAGCACTGGGAGATCGGCCGGCGCGAGTACACGCTGATACGCCGCTTCGTCGAGCAGTTCCTGCCCTGGCTGCGCAACCATTCGCAGGTCGGGCAGATCGCCCAGATCCTGCAGGCGGGTGGCGCCGCGCGCTGAGCCGCCGCCGCGGCATGCCACCGGCGCCACGCCCGGGGCAAACATCTGCGACTTTGTTGATCTCACGACACCCCGGGCGATTGACGGCCGCCGCCAAGTCCGGACATACTGCCACCGGCAGCGCTGCAACCCCTGTCGCCGCGCCACCTCAACCCAAGGAGCAAGGTATGGCAAACAACAAGGGAGTGGCCGCCAAGGCCCGGGGCATGTCCCTGCACATCGGCCTCAACAGCGTGAGTGGTGATGC
>JANLQZ010000034.1:0-1674 GCA_031368125.1 Betaproteobacteria bacterium | reverse complement strand
TTGACCAGCGCCTCTTCGACTTCCCGCACCGCCTGGCGCGCGCGGGCCTGGTACAGGAACACCGCCTCTTCGTACCGTGCCTGCGCCGCCTGCACACTGGCGGCCTGGCGCCCACCATCGAACAGCGGCACCGAAAGTGTCAGCGGTCCGATCGACCAGCTCGCGAAGTTGTCGCTGGCCGCGCCGGCGCGGTAGCGCGCAGCGCCGATCGAGCCGCTCAGGCCCAGGCGCGGATAACGCTGTGCCTCGGCGGCTCCGGCGTCGGCGGCGGCCGCGGCGACCTCGCGCTGCGCGCTGAACAGGTCGGGGCGTTGCCCGAGCGCCTGCGCCGGCACGCTGGTGATGGTGATGGCGGCTGCCGGCGCCAGGTCGAGCGGTGCCGCCGCCAGTTTTTGCTGCAGCTCGGTGACCGGCCAGCCGGTCAGCGCGGCCAGTGCATGGGCGTCCAGCGCACACAACGCGCGTTGTTGCGTGGCCCGGCTGCTGGCCTCGGCTGCGCTGGCGCGCGCCAGCGCAGCCGAGGCCGGCGCCGTGAAACCGGCCTGGCTGCTCAGCGCCTGCAGCCGGGAGCTGCGCGACTGTGAATCGGCGTCGAGTCGCGTGATGGCGGCCTGCTGCTCACACGCGCGCTGGCCGAAGTAGCGGTGCGCGACTTCGGCCGCCACCGCCACGCGCGCCTCGTGCCACTGGGCTTGCGCACTTTCCAGCCGGGCCTGTGCGGCTTCACTGGCGCGCCGGTTGGCGCCAAAAAGATCGGCCTCCCAGGAGGCCTGCAACGCGGCCTGCACGGTCGTCGCCACCGGCATCGCGACTTGGGTCGTGCCCCTCACCGCACTGGCCGACCCGTCCAGCGTCGGCAGCAACGCCGCCGCCGCCTGCACCGTGGCGGCGCGGCTTTGTGCCACCCGGGAAAGCGCAGACGCCACCGACGGGCTGGCGCCTTGCGCCGCTTCGACCAGCTGCACCAGCAGCGGATCACCCAGACCCTGCCACCACTGCGACAGGTCGGTCAGGCTGCCGTTGTGCGGCAGCGGCGTCTGCCATTGCAGCGGTTGTGCCACGACCGGCACATCGGTGCGCAGTGGCGGGGCGGCACAGCCGGCCAACGCGCAGGCGATACAGCAGGCTGCCAGCAGGCGGGAGTCTTCCATGGTGGTTCCGGGGGCGGCAGGGCCGGCGCATCCGGCTGGATGATCGCCTTGGCCATGCCGAACCGGCAGTTTATGCGAGCTTGGCCCGGCCGGTGGGGTTGCCCTGGCATGTCCCCTGCCGGCGCGGCCGATCGGGGGTTTCGTCGGCGTCGGCATCTCCGAGCCGCTGCAGCGGGGCGGCATGGGCTGGCTCGGGCGCGGCAGCATCGGCCCGCCGCATGGCGCGAGCGACCGAACGCCGCAGCGCGACCCGCCGCCTTACTTGATCAGCCCCTGCACCGCCTTGAACATCGGGTGCTCGGCCGAGCGCAGCCACTCGAACGCCACCATCTCGGTCGTCACCAGTTCGGCCCCGTTGCCGGCCAGGCGGTCGAACGCGGCATCCCGGTTGCGCTCGGTGCGGGAACCGCAGGCGTCGGTCACCACCCATACGTCGAACTCCTGTTCGAGCAGCTCGAGCGCGGTCTGCAGCAGGCACACATGGGCTTCGCAACCCGCAATGACGATGCTGTGGCGCTCGGGC
>JANLQZ010000505.1:0-15025 GCA_031368125.1 Betaproteobacteria bacterium | reverse complement strand
GTTGCAGCACCCGCAGTCCATGGATGCCGGGTCGCGCCCGGCATGACAGCCGAGCCGTTCGAGGCCGGATGACAGCCGAGTTGTTGGAGCCCGGCACGACAGCGGAGAAAGCAGGTGTGGGATGCGCATCACGCTGTCATTGCGGGCCTGACCCGCAATCCATGGCTTGCGGGGGCGGCAACCCCAGCAGTTCAAGCGCCAGCCCGTTCAAACGGCTGCCCGGTTGCACCAGCGCGTCCAGCACGCTGAAATGGTTCAGGCCTGGCAAGGCCTCGCACACCGCAACCCGCTGCTTGCCCCAGGCGTTTTGGATCAGCCGGTTCTGGCGCAGGAACTCTGCACTCTCGTCACCTCCGGCCACGCTGGCCAATATGCCGCTGCCTGGGCGCGGCAGCCAGGCCGGGCTGGCCTTTCTGACCTGCGCTGGCGTCAGCTTGAGTGAAGACTGCAAAAACGGCGTACGCCGGATCGATTCCAGTTCATACAGGCCGGAGATCGACAACGCGCTGTTCACCAACCGGGACGGCAGGCCCGGCGCAAAGGCCTTCCAGACGCAGGCCATCAGCATCGCGGCCAGATGCCCGCCAGCGGAATGGCCAACCACGGTGATACGCGCGGGGTCGCCACCCAGGGCGGCGATGTTGCGCCAGGTCCACGCCAGCGCCTTGACCATTTGCAGCGTGATTTGCGGAACCGTCACGGGCTGCTGCGCCGTTCCGGGACACAACGCGTAATTTGGCAACACGACACATGCGCCATTGGCGGCGAACGCCGGGGCGATGAAGGAATGGTCGGCCTTGTCCAGAGCGCGCCAGTAACCCCCGTGGATGAACACCAGCACCGGGGCATCGGGCTGCGCCGCCAGGAAAACATCCAGCGTTTCGCCTGCTCCGTCGCCGTAGGGCAGGTCGAGCCGGCAGTCGCTGTCGCGGCGCGCGCGTGCCGATTCATCGGCCCAGCGGTTCAGGTAGCTGGCATGGTCCGGCACCAGTGCACGGTTGTTGTACATGGCGTCGTACCACTGCGGGTCGGGAAAACGTGGCATGCGTTGGCCTTCCAATCGGTGGGAGCGTTGACGTGCGCCGACATCTTGGCACACAAGCAGCGCACGCCGCCCGCCGTCGCCCCTGCCGACCGGGCGTCAGCTTGGCGCGGCCGGCGCGTCGGGAAGCAATTCGTAGAAGCTCTTGTCCATTCCGCAGTTGGGGCAGGTCCAACCCTCGGGCAGGTCCGCGAAGGCGGTGCCCGCGGGCACACCATGTTCAGGGTCGCCCACTGCCGGGTCGTAGACATGCAGGCACAGGCTGCACTGGGCTGTCGATGAGGCGCTCACCGCTGCGAATCCGTCAAGCGGCCGGTGCCGGCTCCACCAGCAGGTGGTCCATGCCGCGGAACTGCAGGATCGGCAGGTAGCGGATTTGCTGTTTGTCGACCAGCCGCATGCGCGGCGTCAGCGAGGTCAGCAACTGCAGCACGAGGTGGTATTCGAAGCGCGCCAGCGGCGTACCCAGGCAGAAATGCCACTGCTTGCCGAACGACAGGTGGCTGCGGGCATTGGCCCGCCGGATGTCGAGCCGCTTGGGCTCCGCAAACTGGGCCGGGTCGTGGTTCGCCGAGCCGGTCATGAGCATGACCGTGGCGCCCTTGGGAATAGCCAGGCCACCGATCTCGGTGTCGCGGGTCACATGGCGGCGCAATCCGATCGCGGGCGCGTCGAATCGCAGCAGTTCTTCCACCGCGTTCGGGATCAGCGCCGGGTCGGCGCACAAGGCTTCCCATTGGGGGCGATCCGCGAGGATCCGGCGCAGGCCATTGAGCATGGCGTTCTGCGATGTCTCGTGCGACGCCAGACCGATCGAGTACACCATGTTGATCACGTCTTCCGTGGTCAGCGTGTCGGGCGACTTGGCGGACAGGTCCAGCAGGTCGGTCGTCAGGTCGTCCGCCGGCTCCACCATGCGCTTGCGCACATGGGCTTCGACATAACTCCAGAATGCGGTCAGTTCCCGCGCCGCCTTGACCTGCTCGGGCGCTTCGAGTTTGCCGTAGGTCAGGAGCACGCGGTAGACGCACCATTCCTTGATGCGGTCGGTGTCTTCGGGCGGAAAACCGAGCAGCGCGAAGCCGGCAAACGCGGGCAAGGGATAGGTGAGGTCCGCAAACAGGTCGGCCACCGGCTGGCCCGCCAGGCGCTGCACCAGTGCGGTCGCGTAGTCGCGCACGGCCGGCTGCGACCTGGTCCAGCGGCGCGGCGTCAGGCACTGGGCCACGGCCGAGCGCATCTGGGTATGGCGCGGCGGATCGCAATTGGAGAGTGTTGCCTTGCGCGGGAACCCAGTCGACAGGATGGCCGCGGCCTCGGGGCAGATCGGAAAGAAAGGACTGGTCGCGCCGGCCGAGGCAAAGGTGTCGCGGTCCTGGAACACGCTGGAAACGTCGGCATAACGTGTCACCAGATAAAGCTTGAGCTCCGGCAGATACGCCACCGGCGTGTCTTCGCGCAGGCGCTCGAGGTGCGGATACGGGTCGGCGAGGTATTCGGGCGCAAGCAGATCGATGTCGCTTGAAAAGGGGCAGCCTGTAGTGGTCAATCGGGTCTCCATTGAAGTGCACCGCCAACGCGTCCGGGGCAGTTTGCAGTTCCCGCGCAAGATGGTATATAGTTTAATCGTGTTACGCAATATTTAATTAATGTCGCGCCACGCCACCGTGGCGCGGCGCGCCGCCAGGGGGAAACCGCGATGCCAGAGCCATTGACACCCACCGCCACGACTGTGTTGCCCGCCTTGGGGCCGCCACGCGGCCTGCACCACGTCGCCTATGTGATCCGCGACGCGGCCGAGACGGCAGAGTTCTACCAGCGCGTGCTGCGTATGGAACTGGTCGGCTTCGTGATCGACGACAAGGTGCCCTCCACGGGCGACGCATTCCCGTACGTGCATCTGTTCTGCGAACTCGGCGACGGCTCGACGATCGCGTTCTTCGAATCGGTCGGCCTGCCGCCGCCTGCGGCGGCCTCGCATCCGGCCTACGACGTCTTCAACCACCTCGCGCTCGACGCCGGCAGCAAGGACAACGTGGACCGCTGGGCCGAGCACCTGCGCGCGCAGGGCGTCGAGTTCCTCGGGCCGATCGATCACCACGTGATCTACAGCGTCTATTTCCACGATCCCAACGGCATCCGCCTGGAACTCACCGCGACCACCAACTGGGCCATGACCGCGGTCGAGGCGGCACGCGACCTGAAGGACTGGCAGGCGGCCAAGGCGGTGTCGCGCCAGCAGGGCGGCGACACCGCGCCGCTGATGGAACTGATCATGGCGCGGCGCGCGAAACACAAGGCATCTTCGATCGCTGTCGACTGACCGGTCCCGGGCCGGACCACCGCCTCTGGCCGGCAGACTGGCACGCACATGAACAACACCGAACCGGACACCGAAGAAGGCGGCGACGACAACGCGCAACCCGGCATCCAGTCGGTCGAGATCGGCATGCGGCTGTTGTCGGCGCTGGTCCAGCTGACCGCCAATGCGCCACCGCCGATGCTCAAGACGCTGGCCGCCGCGGCCGGCATGGCGCCGGCCAAGGCGCACCGCTACCTGGTCAGCCTGCTTCGGACCGGGCTGGTCGAGCGTGAACCGTCGACCGGTCGCTTGCGCATGGGCCCGATGGCGCGCCACATCGGTCTGTCGGCGCTGCGCAGCCTGGACCCGGTCAAGATCGGTGCGGCGCAGTTGCCGCAGGTCTGTGCCGACCTGGGGCAATCGGTGGCGCTGGCGATCTGGGCCTACCACGGCCCCACCATCATCGCGGTCGAGGACATGCGCCAGCCCATCACCGTCAGCACCCGCGTGGGTGAAGTCATGCCGCTGCGCAATTCCGCCACCGGGCGTGTCTTCGGCGCCTGGATGCCGCGCGCCATGACACAGAGACTGCTCGAACAGGAACTGGTCGCGGCCGCAGCGGGCAACGCCGCCAAAGCCAGCAAACTCGCAGCACAAGCCGAACGGGTGTTCGCCGAGACGCGCAAGGCCGGCATCGGTCGCACCGAGGGCGGGCTGAACCCGGCCATCAATGCGGTATCGGCGCCGATCTTCGATTTCCACGGGGGATTCGTGGCCGCCCTGTCGGCCCTCGGTCCGGCCAGCACATTCGACCTCGGCTTGGACGGCGCGCTGGTGCGTGGCGTGCTGCAGGCCGCCCTGCGCATTTCGCGCGAGCTGGGTTACCGGCCCTGAACTGCGGCGAACCCGAGCCACAGCGCCAATCAGCGGCTACGCGCCACGTACCGTATCGACCAGCGCGCCGCAATCCGGCGGCAACAGGTCACCGCGCCACGCCACCATGCCGTCCGGCCGCACCAGCACGAGCGCACGCTCGTACAGCACTGCGACCTCCGGCTGCGCAATCGCCACCACCCGCAGCGGCAACCGGGCCCTGGCTGCCGCGTCCTGCACCGGCGCCGCGTCAGGTGCATCACTGCCCAGGCGCAGCAACACGAATCCCCTGCCAAACAGGTCCAGCGTCGAGCGGCCGTCGGCGAGCCACGCGTGTGGTGCACGGTGCCCCGGCCGGGCGGTCTGGAGGTAACGCGTGGGCTCGTCGGGCGGCTCCGCAGTGCCATCGGGAACGATGATGGGGGAGTGTTCGTAGCGGTAACCCATTCCGATGCCCTGCGAAAACCATTCCTGGTGCAGGGCCGAGCGCAGGAAGTTGCCGATGTTGCGCCGCGCCGCCTCCCCGGCGGGGGATTCCTGTGCCACGTTGGCCATGCCGCTGCCGACCCAGACCTTGTAGTTGTGGGTCGAACTCGAAAAATTGCGCACCGCCACCGGCCGGCGCTCGCGCGTATAGGCATCGAGCAGCTTCGGGCCGCCCCAGCCGTGCACCATGGCGCTGAGCATCCAGCTGGCATCGGTGCTGTCGCCGATACCGGTGTTCACGCCATGCCCGCCGGTGGGCGAGGTCGTGTGTACCGCATCGCCGGCCATCAGCACCCGCCCGACGCCGTACGAATCGGCCAGGAACTGCGCGCGCCGCCACGGCACCAGGCGCACGATCTCGAACGGAATGTCGAGTTCGCCGAAGGCGCGCCGGAGCACCGTGGCGATGTCGAAACGCGCCGGGTCGAGCGCTTCCTCGGAGCCCACCACGGTAAAACGCCACAGGCCCAGGCCGTCGACCGCCGTCATGTTGGCCCAGGTGCCGCCCGGCCCGATGAACATGAAACGCTCGACCTTGCCGAAGCGGTGGTACCGCTCGAGCGCGGCGATGCGAACCATCGCGCTGAGCGAGAAGTCCATGTGTTCGCCCGAAAACGACACCCCCAGCGACTTGCGCACGACGCTGCCCGAACCGTCGCAGGCCACCAGAAATTGCGAACGCATGGCCAGGCGCTTGCCACTGGCCAGGTCGGTCAGCTCCGACGTGACACCGCTTGCGTCCTGCTCGAAGCCCTCGAACCGCGTGTGGTAACGAATGCCGGCGTGCGCCGACGCCTGCACGGCATCGGCCAGGATCGGATCGAACAGGTGCTGCCCGCAGCGGCGCAGCATTTCCGGACCACCGTCCGGCACGCCGCGTTCGTTGGTGGACGGGATCGGCGAGCGGCCGATCAGGAAACCCGACAACGAGGTGCAGTAGACCGTGTCGCGCGGGTAGTCGTCGGGGAACGCGCGCGCGATGCGTTCCACCAGGCCCCAGCGGCGGCAGAACTCCATCGTGCGCTCGTTGATCGTTCCCGCCTTGGCGAGCATCACGGTGGCCGTGCCGGCGTCCTGCTCGACCACCAGGCAATCGGTGCCCATGAAGTTCAGGTCCAGTGCCAGCGCAAGCCCGACCGGGCCGGCGCCCGCGATCAGCACCGGGATGGTGGTGGTGTTGTGCATGGTGTTTGTCAAGTCGCCGGGGCCATCGGGGCGACGTTCAATCGAGTGCAGACTCCGGGCCCGCGAGCCAGTTGTCCTTGTATTGCAGGTCGCGCGCGCGCTTGAGCTCGTCCATGCCGCCGTCGCGCAGGATGTCTGCGAATCGGCGGCCGTCGGGCGCCTGCGCAAATGCAGCCATCGACTTGGTCAGGGTGTCGTGGGCGCGCCCTACCAGGCGCCCGGCGGCACGCCCCATGGCGTCGCTCATGTTGTTGATGCCGGCCTTGTTCAGGATCACCGCCTCGCGCGGCATGCGCGCAATCCGCTGCGCCAGGTCACGCGCGCGCGCCAGCAAGTCGTCGCGTGGCACCACGGCCAGCACCAGCCCGATGCGTTGCGCCACCTCGGCATCGATCATCTCGCCCGTGAGCAGCAGGAACTTGGCCCAGGCGGCGCCGACCAGGGGCACGATCTCGGTTGCGCCCGGGTGGCCGATGCGCCCCTCTATCAACCCGAAGCGCGCGTCGTCGCCAGCCACCACGATGTCGCACTGCGCCAACAAGCCCATGCCCGCGCCAAGACACAACCCATGGACCGCGGCCACGATAGGTTTGTGGATGGCGCGCATGGCGGCATAGAAGCGCACGATCTCGGCGTTGAACAGGTGTTCATCGAACGCCGTCTCGGTCTTGGCCGCGCCGCTCAGGTCGCCCCCGGAGCAGAACGCGCGCCCGTTGGCCCGCAGCAGGATGCAGCCAACCTGCGGGTCGGCGTCCGCCAGCGAGAGCGCGCTGGTGATTTCGTCGCGGTTCGAGCCTGGCCCGACACCCAGCGCGTTGAGTTTCTCGGGGCGGTTCAGGACCAGCTCCTGCACCCCCTCGCGCTGCTCGACCAGGACATGCTGAAAAGCCATGACGGGTCAATCCACCGTGATGCCGGCCTTGTCAATCGCCTCGCGCATGCGGTCCGACAGGCTGCGCATGAAGGCGCCCGTCTCCGGGCCCTTGAGCAGCGCACCGGTGATGCCGAAGCCCTGCGACTTTTGTTTGAACTCGTCGGATTGCGCGGCGGCAAGTATGCGGTCGGTCAGCCACGTGGCTATTTCCCTGGGCAGACCAGCCGGTGCCAGAACACCCATCCAGCTGCCACCGATGAATCCCGGGTACCCGAGCTCGATCAGGGTCGGCACATTCGGCAGCGCAGCGACGCGCGCCTCGCTCATGATCGCCAACGGGCGCACTTCGCCCGACGCGGCGTGCGGGGCGACTTCGCCGATGCCGGTGAACACCAGGTCGATGTGCCCGCCCAGCAGGTCGGTCACGGCCGGGCCGGTGCCCTTGTACGGCACGTGGATCATGCTGGTGCCGGAGCGGATCTTGAACTCCTCGCCCGACAGGTGCTGCGACGACCCGTTGCCGCCCGAGCCGTATTTGAGGTCTCCGGGTCTGGCCTTGGCCAATGCGATCAGTTCCTTGAGGTCGCGCGCCGGCACCTTCTTGTTGACGGAGATCACATTGGGCGCGGTTCCCAGCCGCGCCAGCGGCGTCAGGTCGCGAAACGGATCGACCGGAAAGTTCTTGCGCAACAGCGGTTGCACCACCACCGTGTCGGACCCCCACAGCAGCGTGTACCCATCTGCCGGCGCCTTGGCCACCAGCTCCATCGCGATGGCGCCACTGGCACCGGGCTTGTTCTCGACGATCACGGTCGCACCGGTCTGGACCGACATCTGCTGCGCGAGCGACCGGGCCAGCACATCGGTGGCGCCACCGGGAGCAAACGCCACGACGATCTTGATCGGCTTGGCGGGAAAAGCCTGCGCATGCACAGCGCTGGTACCACAGGCCGCCAGGCCCAGAGCGGCGAAGGCTGCCAAAACCGTTCTTCTTGTCATCGACCGTTCCTCGTGTAAAGTTGTCAGATCAACCAAATATTACACCAGCCGCATGAAACCCAAGAAACAACGCGCCATTTTCAACCTGGAGGATTTGCTGACCTACCGCATTTCGTCGATCTACAGCCAGTTGTCCGCCGGCACGGCACGCGAACTGCAGCAGTTCGGCCTGGTGCTCAGGGAGTGGCGCGTGATCGCGATGCTTGCCCGCCACGAGCCGCTGTCGGCCAGCGAACTGGTGGCGCGCAGCCCAATGGACAAGGCCAGTGTTTCGCGCGCGCTGGCCAGCCTGCTCGAGCGCGGCCTGCTGCTGGTGGCGACCAGCCCGACCGACGCCCGGATCAAGGTCTTGCGCCTGACGCCCGCGGGTTGGGACCTCTACCAGCGCGTGGCGCCGCGTTCGGTGGCCAGGCAAAAGGCCCTGCTGTCGGCCCTGACGTCGGCCGAGCGCGAGTTGTTCGGGTCGATGCTGGCGCGCATCGAGAAGGAAATCGTGCGCCATTTCAGCCAGGCCAGCCTACCCGCATCCAGCGTGACTGACGCGCACCCTCGTAGCGCGAAAGCCGGGTCGCGGTAATATTGGTTGACGAGACAACCAAAGCCTTTATGACCGCCTCTACCGCGACGACCAACGTACTCGACGGAATCCGCATCGTCGACATGACCTCCGTGGTCATGGGGCCGTTGGCCACGCAGTTGCTGGGCGACTTCGGCGCCGACGTCATCAAGCTGGAGTCGCCCGAGGGCGATACGACGCGCCGCGTCGGGCCGATGCGCAGCCCGCTGATGGGCTGGATCTACCTGCACCTGAACCGCAACAAACGCAGCCTGGTGCTGGATTTGAAGCAGCAGGCGGCGCGTGATGCGCTGGTCCGGCTGACGCAGACCTCCGACGTGCTGGTGGCATCGGTGCGACCTGCCGCACTGGAGCGGCTGGGCATCACCTACGCCGCGTTGTCGGCTCACAACCCGCGCCTGATATGGGTCAGCCTGGTCGGATTCGGCAGTGGCCCCTACGCCGGCAAACCGGTGTACGAGGATCTGGTGCAGGGACTGACGTCGGTGCCCAGCCTGCTGGTGCGTGCCGGCTCGCAGGAACCGCATTACGTGCCGGTATCGTTCAACGACCGCACCGTCGGAGTCCATGCGGCGCTGTCGATCGCGCTCGCGTTGCTGCACCGCGAACGCAGCGGCCGCGGCCAGCAGATAGAAATCCCCATGTTCGAGACCATGGTGCAGCACGTGCTGGGCGACCACTTCGGCGGCAACACCTTCGAGCCGCCGCTGGGGCCGCCCGGCTACCTGCGCACACTCAATACACAGCGCCGGCCCTACCGCACGCGCGACGGCCATGTCTGCGTCATCATCTACACCGACAAGCACTGGAAAAGCTTCCTGTCGCTGGTGGGCAAGGACGGCATGTACGAAACCGATGCGCGTCTGCACGGCATCGGCGCACGGACCGAACATGCGAACGAACTGTATGGGCTGATCGCCGACCAGATGCCGCAGCGCACGACCGCCCAGTGGCTGGCCGACCTGGATGCGGCCGACATACCGGCGGCGCCCATGCATACCCTGGACAGCGTGTTCGACGACCCGCATCTGGTGGCCACCGGCACGCTGGCGTCGGCCGAACACCCGACCGAGGGGCGCATCCGCGAAATCCGGCCGGCGGGTCTCTGGTCGCTCACGCCGCCCACCATCCGCCGACGCGCCCCGCGCCTTGGGCAGGACAGCCTGCAGGTGTTGCAGGACGCCGGACTGTCGGCGCACGAGGTCAGCCGCCTGGTGGCCGAACATGCGACGCTGGTCGCACCGCCGCCGTGAACCGGGTCGCACTGGTCACCGGCGCCAACAAGGGCATCGGGCACGAGGTGGCGCGCCAACTGGGTGCGCGCAGCTTCACGGTGCTCGTCGCGGCGCGCGACGAAGCGCGTGGTCGCGCCGCTGCTGCTGCGCTGGCTGCGCAGGGTGCCGACGCAAGATTCCTGCAGTTCGACGTGACCGATACAGCGTCGATCGACCGCGCGGCCGAAACCATCCAGCGCGAGTACGGCGTGCTGGACGTGCTTGTCAACAATGCCGCCGTCAAGCTAGAATTCCACCCCGCGCCGCCCAGCAGTGCCCCGCTGGACCTGGTGCGCGAGACCTTCGAGACCAATGTCTTCGGCCTGATTGCCGTGACGCAGGCGATGTTGCCGCTGCTGCGCCGATCAAGCGCGGCGCGCATCGTCAATGTGTCGAGCGGGCTGGGCTCGCTCACGCTGGTGTCGACCCCGGGCACCAAATTCCACGCCAAACCCATGCTGAGCTACAACGTCGCCAAGGCGGCCGTCAACTCCGTCACGGTGCAGTTCGCCAGCGAGTTGTACCAAACCGGCATCAAGGTCAACTCGGCCGACCCTGGCTACACCCACACCGACATGACGCTCAACCAGGGCGGCAAACCGGTGCAACGTGCCGCGGCGGTGATCGTGCGGCTGGCGACATTGGGCGACGACGGCCCCACCGGCGCCTTCTTCGACGAAGACGGACCGATGCCATGGTGAAGCGAAGGAACCGAAGATGAACCCTGCCCAATCAGAGCCGCGCGCGGCGCCGGAGCTGGTGTCCGAATGGGTGCATTTGCAGCACCATGAGAGCGCCCAGTTCAAGGAGGTTTATGGTTTCGCCGGCTCGCAGGGCATGGTGAACCTCGAAGGCGTGCGCACCATGCCGCGCGGGCGGCCCTCGAAAACCCTGGTGGTCATGATGCACCCGACCACGTCGCTGCAGATCCTGCCGGTGCCGCGCGCGCTGGCGAGCGCCGGTGTGCATGTGTTGTGCGCCGGCAACCGCTATTTCCGCAACGACACACCGCTGATCATGGAGAAGGTCGCGGTCGACCTGGGGGTCTACATCCGCCATGCGCGCGAGGTCTGGGGCTACGAGCACGTGGTGCTGCTCGGCTGGTCGGGCGGCGGGCCGCTGGCGCTTTTCTACCAGTCGCAGGCGCAACGGCCGACCGTTACCCACACACCCGCCGGCGACCCGGCCGATCTAAAATCGGCGGCGCTGTTGCCCGCCGACGGAATCATCTTTCAGGCGGCCAACATATCGCGCGCCCGGCTGCTGTCGCAGTCGATCGACCCGTCGGTGCAGGACGAGTACGACCCGGACCGGCGCCGTCTGGAACTCGACATCTACGACCCGCGCAATCCCAACCAGCCGCCCTACTCGCCGGACTATGTGGCGTTTTATCGCAAGGCCCAGCTCGAGCGCATGCGCCGGCGCACCGACTGGGTCAAGGAAACGCTGGCACACCTGCGCAAACTGGGTGGCAAGGAGCAGGAACGGGGCCTGCTGACCCACCGCACCATGGCCGACCTGCGTTACGTCGACCCAGCCATCGACCCGAACGACCGGCCGCCCGGAGTCTGCGTTTCCGGCGACCCCGAGTCGGCCAACTCCGGGCCGGTGGGCTGGGCCCGTTATTCGACCCTGCGCTCGTGGCTGTCGCAGTGGTCGATCTTCGACTCGAACGTCAATGGCGCCAGCGCCGCCGCGTCCATCACCGTGCCGCTGATGGTGATGGAGAACTCGGCCGACGAGGCCTGCCCGGCCGCCGACCTGCCCGAGATCTTCGCGGCCGCGGGCAGCGCCGACAAGACCCAACACGTCATCCAGGGTGCGCGCCACTACTACCAGGGCCAGCCGGAATTGCTCGAACAGGCCACCACCTTGACGTTGGACTGGATGCGCTCGCGCAAACTGCTGGCGGATTGACCATTTCCCTCTGGCCTGCCGCCACCGATCTGGATAGAATTTGTGCGTGTGGGGGGGTAGCTCAGCTGGGAGAGCGCTGCGTTCGCAATGCAGAGGTCGTGAGTTCGATCCTCATCCTCTCCACCACTCACCAAAGGCCAGACTTGCTCTGGCCTTTTTCTTGGGCCCGGGAGGGCCAGTGCTGGCGGGGCTCCGGGGGAAATGCGAATGCGGGTACCGTGGATTCGGGCCTGTTTTCGGCCTCCGAACCGACCCTTCCCGTCTCTAATCTCTGTTTGTGCGGAGGTCGCCATTCGCACGACCACCAGGATCCATGCGGGTTTCGGGGCGGTGGTTTGCGCTGAACATCGCCTACCAAAACGCGTCACTCACTCAATTCGCACACGACATTCAACGACCTGCGGTCCTCAGTCGGACTCATACATACTCTGCACATGCCGCTCACAATCGTCCCCGCCGTCGATGCCATCATCATGGGCTTCGACGCCTCGGATGGACCATTGAGGCTCATGGATGTCGGAACGAAGTTGTCGATCGAGCGTCAGGCCATGAAAGAAAGGGGCACAACCAAGGAGGAGGACTTTGGCCTGTGGTGCGAGTTGGCCGTCTTCTATGTGCACCCCAGCTTCGATGGCGGCGAGAACCCATGGAACTCGTTCTTTCGACCAATCTCGTCAATGTTGTATGAGAACGGCGCTAAGGTGTACTCGCCGGACATGGCCGACGCCGACGCCGATGCAGTCGACCATTGGTGTCGGCGTGCACACGAACTAAAGCATCCTGTCCTAAGGGCACGCTACGCCGATATCGTTTGGGAGTTCGCGCGGCTGATCACCAAGGCGCCTAAGCGTGACGCGGCGATGGCCCGTTTGGCCATTGATGCTTATATCGAGACCACCATCCGGAGATTTGCCGGCGACTTCCACAGTGCCTTCACGGATGCCCAGCGCGCGGTCGACTTGGCTTCGCAGGTGGGTGACCAAGGACGCATAGATGCCGCGAGAGCAGCACTCCTCGGGTTGCACGCCGAGATCATGCGGGAGACAAATGGGTATCTGTGGGCGCGTGCCTTCGACCACTTGGTCGACCACCGCAAGGCAGGCGCCACCCCGGCGGAAATCGCGGGCCTCGTGACCGACCTCGAAATCGTCTTGGCGCGAGTCTCAGACAGCACGAAGCCTGAGACGTTCGATCCGCACGCGACACGTGACGCCGCGCAACGGCTCGCGCGGCACTACATACGGGAGGGCAAGCCTGCTGAAGCAAAGCGCGTACAGACTGCGATTGCCAGGTCATTCGAGTTCGTCGCAGGCCAAGGCGACTCCATGCTTGCGGCATCGTTCTTGCAGGACAGCCTGGATGCTTACAAGCAGGCCGGGTTGCATGATGAAGCCGAGCGGATACGAGTCGCCCTGCAACAGGCGATTCGCGACTCAAAGGATGAAATGACGCAACACAGCACGACGATTGAGATTCCGAAGGAAGCCATGGACAAGGCCATTGCCGCTGTGGTCGTCGATGATGTCGGGCAGACGTTCGCCAACATCGCCGCAGCGTTCATTCCCAAGGTCGCAAACATGGAGGCGCAGGTCGCGAAGCTCGCCAAGGACGCCCCCCTGTTCGCGATGATCCCGCATCAGATATTGGCGGAAGATCACGTCGCCGCCAAGGTTGGATCTGTCGAGGACGACGAATCTGGCCGCGTCCTGCGACAAACGCAGCAGACTCTCCAGTTCAATTTGCCGCTCTTGCATGCTTGCATACAAGCTTCCATCGTCAAACACCAGCTGAAGCCGGACGACGTCATCCAGTGGGCCAACCGGCAAGGCCTGTTCGACGGGGCCAGGCTGGGCTTACTGGAACAAGGACTCAAGGCTTGGTTCGACAAAGACCATGTCAAGGCGCTTCATGTCATCATCCCGCAAATAGAGAACGCACTCCGTCGCATGGTTGCTCATGTAGGCAAACCGACGACTAAGCCGGCTGGTACCGTGCCTGGCGTGAGCGTAGCGATCAACATGGGCGACATCCTATTCAATGCGGGCACCGTTGCAGCACTCGGCCCGCTCGGTCCCGACTTCGCTCTTTACATGAAAGCAATCTACGCGGACCCGCGTGGCATGAATCTACGCAATCAGTTCGCGCATGGCTTACTCGACACCGATGAGCACTACTGTCCGGCTAAATGGTCCGCGCCGAGCCGGGAATCAAGCACTGGCGCGGCTTGCAGGCTGATTTTGTTTGGTGCCGACTTGAATTTTTGTTGCCAAAAACCGAGTACTTTCCCCGGATTGACTTTTCCGAGGAATTGGTATGTACGTTGGCAAGACGCTGTTCGCCCAGGTCATGGAGTTTGTGCCGTGGACGAGCTTCACGCGCATCGTGGATCGGTATCGAGGCAACGCGGGCGTGCGCACGCTTTCGTGTGCCGAGCAGTTCCGTGCCATGGCCTTCGCGCAACTCACCTGGCGCGAGAGCTTGCGCGACATCGAGGTCAGCTTGTCTGCCAACGCCCCCAAGCTGTACGCGATGGGCTTCTCCTCGCCGCTCAAGCGCTCCACGCTGGCCGACGCCAACGAATCGCGCGACTGGCGCATCTGGTTCGATCTGGCCACCCTGCTGATCCGCCGCGCCCGCAAGCTGTATGCAAGCGATTCGCTCGGTGTCGAATTGGACAACACCGTCTACGCGTTGGATTCCAGCACCATCGATTTGTGCCTGAGCCTGTTCGACTGGGCGCCGTTTCGCTCGACCAAGGCCGCCATCAAGCTGCATACGCTGCTGGACCTGCGTGGCTCTATTCCGGCCTTCATCCACATCAGCGACGGCAAGCTGCACGACGTGAACGTGCTGGACATGTTGACCTTCGAGCCGGGGGCCTTCTACGTGATGGATCGCGGCTACGTGGATTTCTCGCGCTTGTACGCGCTGCATCAGGCCGGTGCCTTCTTCGTCACGCGGGCCAAGTCGCCGATGGACGCACGGCGTGTGTACTCGACAGCCGTCGATCGCCACACGGGCCTGATCTGCGATCAACGCGTGATGCTCAATGGTCATTACTCGGCCAAGAAGTATCCCGAGCATCTGCGCCGTGTTCGATTCAAGGATCCCGAGTCGGGCAAGACGCTGGTCTTCCTGACCAACAACACGGTGTTGCCTGCGTTGACGATCTGCGCGCTGTACAAGAGCCGCTGGCAGGTGGAGTTGTTCTTCAAATGGATCAAGCAGCACCTGCGCATCAAGAAGTTTCTGGGCAACAGCGAGAACGCGGTGAAGACCCAGGTGTGGTGCGCCGTTGCCACCTACGTGCTCATCGCGATTGTCAAAAAGGAGCTTCAACTTGATGCCTCGCTCTACACTTGTCTACAGATTTTGTCAGTCTCGGTTTTCGAGAAAACCCAGCTTTCATGCGCCTTGCAGCCCGATGAGCCTCGAACCCAATCACCAACGGACGACAACCAATTGATTTTGTTCAACTTTTAACCGGACAGTAGTG
>JANLQZ010000438.1:0-5638 GCA_031368125.1 Betaproteobacteria bacterium | reverse complement strand
GACCAGGTCGCCCGAGCCGAAGGTGATTTCGTCGATGCCAGCCACGCTCATGGTGTTGCCTTGCTGTTCGTCATTGGGTTGGAGTTGCGCATGTTATGACCGTGAAGTGTGTCTGGCTGCCGGATTGATTCAGCGCTTGACCCTGGAGAGCGGGTGCGTGGGCGGGTAGGTGGGGGTGACCGGTCTGGGGTTCCCGACCATCACGCACATCAGTGCTTCCTCGTCGCCGATGTTGACCACGCCACGGTAAACGCCCACCGGCCAGGAGATCAGGTCGCGTTCGCCGGCTTCCATTTCCCAGCTCTCGCCGTTCAACTCGGCCATCAGCCTGACGCGCCCGCGCAGCACGAAAAACACCTCTTCGGCGTCGGTGTGCAGATGCAGCGGGCCTTCGGCTCCGACCGGCAGGATCATGGTCGAAAACGTGAAGTGCTCGGCCGGTACCGTGTTCTCGTCGCTGGCCACACCGGTCGCGCCGGTGCCGATGTAGCGCATCTGGGCACGCGCGTACTTGGGGTCGTAGTCGGCCTGGAACTTCAAGGCCTCCCAGTCGTAGCGGCGCGTGGCGCGGCTGGCGACACGGCTTTTCATCCATTGGCCAAGGCTCATTCCGTTGGGACACTGGTACTGTTGTGCATCGGCGGATACGCTCATTTCGAACTCCATTCAGTGTTGGTGGTGTTTCATATATAAAACACTGTTTCCTATATCAACCAATTGAGTTTATACGACCACGTGAAAGTTCGTTCAATGAGGGTAAACCCTGGATCGATCCTGTTGGGTTCGTCCCCCTTGCGAAGGCCGCGATCGCGTCGAAGCGGCCATCGTGGCGACCGCCGCCATCCGGGCGACGTGCGTCATCGGGGCGAAGTGCGCCATCCGGGCGACGTGCGTCATCGGGGTGAAGTGCGTCATCCGGGCGACGTGCGTCATCGGGGTGAAGTGCGTCATCCGGGCGACGTGCGTCGTCAGCCAGCGCGACGCGTGTCATCCCGGACCCGCTCCGGGATCCATGGATTGCGGATCGAGCCCGCAATGACAGTGCGAAAGTGGACGCTGTTGTCCCCTGGGCCGCGATGACAGTGCCCAAGAAGACGGCATTGCCATACGCCCGGCAACTCTTCAGCCGCTTCACGTCGGGGATCGGGTGGGAGCGCGGCTGCAGGACTCCTGCAAGCCTTGTCTTGTGGCGTTTGCCGGACGCAAATAGACTGGTGCCATGAGCAACGCAAAAATCATCCCGCCCGGCGTCACGCCCGAAGCCGCACAGTTGCTCGAGCGCGCCTACGCGCTCGACAGCGACGAAAAATCACGCGCGCTGTACCGCGACTGGGCCGAGACCTACGACGACACCATGCTGCGCGGGCTGCATTACCAGTCGCCGGCCACCGTGGCGAAGATGCTGGCGAACCACCTGGCGGAGCGCGCCGGCGCGGTGCTCGACGTCGGGTGCGGTACCGGGCTGCTCGGGCAAAGCCTGGCCGAATACGGTTTTCAGACCATCGACGGGCTCGACGTGTCGCCCGAGATGATGCAGGTGGCGCAGCGCCGCGGCGTCTACCGCGGCTTCGTCACGGCCGACCTGAACCTGCCACTGGCCCTCGGCAGTGAGAGTTACGCCGGCGCCACCTGCTGCGGCACGTTCACCCACGGGCATGTGGGCGCCAACTGCCTGGACGAGTTGTTCCGCGTGCTCAGGCCGGGCGCGCCGTTCGCGTTCACCGTCAAGCTGGAGGTTTTCGAGTCCCTGGGTTTCAAGGACAAGCTGGCCGCGCTGATTGGTTGCGGCCGTATCGCCGAACTGGCCTTTGGCCACGACCGGCATTATTCGACCTCGGCCCAGCCCGACGGCGTGTTCTGCGTTTACGCGCGGGTGTGACAGGCAGCGCCCCGGCAGTCATTTTTTCAGGCGCTGCTCCAGGCCGGCGCAATGGTCCCGGGGTGGCAACTCCGGGGTCTCCCACAATAGGTCGGCGCTTGACGCCGCGGCGCCATCCGGCCGGCCGGCGACGGCAAGAATGGTCCTGGCGCGCACGCTGGCGGGCAAGTGGGTGGGCACGCCGAGCGCGCGCGACACATGCGCGCCACCGGCCACTAGCAGCACCGATTTTCCGGGTTGTGTCGCCGCCATCGCGGTATGGGCCATGGCCGCATCACGCGCGATCTGGATCCGTGCCATGGGTGCGACCTGGCTTTCGGGCATCAACTGGCAGTGGCCGGCGCGCATGTTGGCGTGTTGCTGGTCCAGGCCGCCGGGCGCCAGGTGGGTGTCGAGCGTGGTGTTGGCCATGGCAGCGCGCATCGCATCCCGCGGCAGGTTGGCGCCGAGCACCGGCACGCCGTTGCGCACCGCGGCCATCACCACCGGGCCGTACGCGGACCACGACCAGGCGCCGTCGTTCCAGTGCAGCGCGGCCTGCGCCTGGGCATCGGTTGCATCGCGCGCCAGCCCGGCGGTGGAACGCCCCTGCTCCGCCATTTCCATCGCGACCGCAGCCAGCTGTTGCCGCCGCGCCAGCTCCAGCACCACCGCACGCTGCAGGCGCTGGTGGTCGGGCGCGTCGTGCTGCTCTCCGAGCAGCACGATGTCGACCGGCAACAGGCTGTCGATGCGGGCCGGTAGGTCGGAAAGTGGTGTGGCGCAGCCCGCCAGCAGGCCGCAAAACGCCAGGGCGAGGCCACTCGCCACCGTGCGCGTCATGGGCGACCGGCGTGCGACACCCGATGGTTTCCGGTACTGCTGGTCTCCAGACCCGCTCAGTGCATGACGACCGGGTTCTGCGCCAGTCCGGCGTAACCGTCCAGCGTGTTCTCGACCTCTTCCTGGGTCGGGGTCTTGACCTGCCAGGCGGCAATCTTCTGCTGGAACAATTCGGCCCAGGAACCGTCCAGGTAGACCTCTTTGCCGACCCGCTTGTCGATGATCTCGAACCCGTGGCGCGCCATCACGGGGACCGGTTTCTCCGGCTGTTCCAGAACGGCCAGCGCAGGCGCGGGCGCGTCGGCGTACGGTGCGTCGGCCAGCATATGGGTCACAGAGAACGAATCGGAGTCGTATAAGGTGTGCATGGGGCATTGTCCCTGAATGGTCGTTCACAAGCACTTGGCAACAACGGCGGCGAATTCAAGGGCCGCCGCCAGGTCCGCGGGTGAATACTTTGCCGACCCCGGTCAGGGCGCGGACGTGGACCGCCATTGCAGGTCGAGGAAGTTGCCGTTGGGCTCCGTGACACGGATACGGGCTGGCAGGTAGGACAACGCCGGGGCGAGCCAGAGCTCGATCTTCTGGTCGAATTCCTTGCGCGGCAGGCGCACCAGCTTCAGGCTGGCCAGCGCACCGCCGGGCAGGTGCAGGGTTTCCGGCTCTTCCACGGCGAACACCCAGGGCTCGGCCGAGCGCTGGTTGACCGTCTGCAGCGCTATCGTGGTTCCGGCCGGGTACCTGGCGGGTTCCCCGGCCACCATCGCCGCCAGCTGCATGAATATGCTCAGCCGGTCCTGCGCGCCCGGCAGCAACACCGCCTCGGGAGTGTTGGCGCTGAAGGTGATCCGGCCCTTGTCGCGGTCGAAGTGGGCCGCCAGCTCGGACTTGGTCTTCACCGAATGGCGGGTCGGTGCGAGCCCGTCCGCCGTGATGCGTCCGGCGCTGGTGTCGACCCGGGAGCCGACGATGAAATCACCAGCCTCCAGCCGTGCCGAATAACTTGCGCCATCCTGCAGCCAGAGCAGTTCCCCGCGGGCCTGGTAATCCAGGTTCGACCGGCGCGCGGTGGCGTTGAATTTGAGGCGCACGGAGCCGGGCACGGTGTAGGCGCGCACCGGCAGTTCGGCGTCCTTGGTCAAGCGCGCCGGTCCGGTTGCCGGAGCCAGCACCGGTGCCGCGTCCGTGCTGGTCGCCCCAGAGGCTGCAGCCGCGGCTTGTGCGCTGGACGCGGCCGGCTCGGGAGTGCGCGCGGTGGTGCTGGCGTCAGCAACGGGTTCGGGTTCTGGAACTGCCGCAGCGGCTGCAGGCGCCTGCGCCGGCGCGTCGGTGGTCGTCGCCACTGTCGGCGCCGGCCCGGTGGTCGGGCTGGCGCTGGCGAGCTGGCGCGGCCTGGGGCGCGGCGGCAGCGGTGCGGGCGGGCTGTCCGGCGCAGCGGCCGGCGAGTTGATCACCAGCGTGCGGGTCGTGAACGCCCTGGTGGCCAGCAGTCCGTCGCTGCCAACACCAAGTGCCGCGTTCTGCAACAGCACCACGTGTGCGGCCAGCACGGCCGCGGTCAAGACCAGCAATGCGCGAACGGGGATGGGACGCGGCGCCATTTGCATCTGAAATACACTGCCCCCATGAAACTGGCAACCACCAAAGACGGTTCGCGCGACGGCCAGCTGGTCGTCGTGTCGCGCGACCTGACCACCGCGCATTATGCGACCGGCATCGCCGACCGCATGCAGCAGGTGCTCGACGACTGGAACTTCATTTCGCCGCAGCTGCAGGACCTGTACGAGACCCTCAACAACGGCAAGGCGCGCCACGCTTTTCCGTTCGATGCGCGCCTGTGCATGGCGCCGCTGCCGCGCGCCTACCAGTGGGCCGACGGCTCCGCGTACATCAACCATGTGGAACTGGTGCGCGCCGCGCGCAACGCCGAGGTGCCGCAGAGTTTCTATGTGGATCCGTTGATGTACCAGGGCGGCAGCGACGACTTCCTGGGGCCCTGCGACGACGTGGTCTACCTGTCCGAGGAGTTCGGCATCGACTTCGAGGCCGAGGTCGCGGTGGTGACCGCCGACGTGCCGATGGGCGCGACGCCGGAACGCGCGCTCGACGGCATCCGGCTGCTGATGCTGGCCAACGACGTGAGCCTGCGCAACCTGATTCCGGACGAACTGGCCAAGGGCTTCGGGTTTTTCCAGAGCAAGCCCGCCACGGCGTTCAGTCCGGTGGCGGTGACGCCCGACGAGCTGGGCGAGGCCTGGGCCAACGGGCGGGTGCACCTGACGCTGCAGTCGACCTGGAACGGCCGCAAGGTCGGCATGTGCGACGCCGGAGCGGAGATGACATTCCATTTCGGCCAGCTGATCGCGCATATCTGCCGGACCCGCAATGTGCGCGCCGGTTCGGTGGTGGGGTCGGGGACGGTCAGCAACCAGGGCGTCGAGGTCAACGGGCGCACCGAGTGGCCCAAGGGCTATAGCTGCATCGCGGAAAAACGCGCGATCGAGACGCTCCAGGACGGCAAGCCGTCGACCGCCTTCATGCGTTACGGCGACACCATCCGCATCGAGATGAAGGGCCGCGACGGGCAGAGCATCTTCGGCGCCATCGACCAGCGCATTGCGGCGCCGGGCTAGGAGCAATACTGTTCAGTTTGTCATGCCGGACATGATCCGGCATCCATGGATTGCGGGTGCTGAAACCCCGGAGCTGATCCGGGGCCGCAACGACAGGCGCAAAGCGAACGGTACTGGGACCAGGAGACCCGCGCCGCTCGAAGCTCAGGCGTGCGGCAACTGCGTGATGAACAGCTTGAAGCCGCGCAGCAGCATTTCCACCGCGACCGCCACCAGGATCAGCCCCATCAGCCGCTCGACGGCGATCACGAAGCGCTCACCCAGCACCTTCTGGATGCGTTCGGCCAGCACCAGCACGACCGCG
>JANLQZ010000431.1:0-14915 GCA_031368125.1 Betaproteobacteria bacterium | reverse complement strand
CCCCCGGTGTATGCCACCAGCTGATGGCCGTTGTCGAGCGTCACGCGAAAGCGCGAATCGGGCAAGACCTCGGTGATCAGCCCACTCATTTCAATCAGTTCTTCTTTGGCCATGGCCAATTCTCCAGTGGGATTACAGCAGTCAGGATGGGCAAGAGCCAGCGCAGGGAATTCGCCCGTGCGAGGCGGCCAGAGCCGCATTCGCCATACAGGGGACAAACAGCGTGGCCGGTCTGCACAGGAACAACACAAGATCCCTGGTCGGACCGGTGGCCTTGACTGCAACCGGCCTGCAAGCCTTCCATTATAGAGGTTGGCGCCCGGCATCCGGTGCCCGGCGGCCCATCGGCTCTCTTCCCCGCCATATCCGGCCGTCTCCCAACCGGCAACTGGCATTTTCTCGCGGCCGGAAAATATCCTGCGGCGATTCGTTGGCCGCAAAGTGATCGGTCGATCCCGAACCATCCTATCCGATCGTTTCGCAAGCCCGTGTTTCAAGCCCGGGACCGGTTGGTGGTGCGCCGGACCGTGGACCAGTCCGGCGACCTGCAGGCCATTTCAACAGCCGCAAGCCCTCAACCCTTGACGCGGTGGGACAGTGCTTTTGAAATCTCGTTGCCGCCCTGCGCTGCGCCGCTGTCGGGTACGGTTTCGCCGACCCGATCGCGAACTTCGGCCAGTTGCCGCGCAAGACGTTCTGGCGTTTGGGCATCGACCCCCAACCACACGCCGTTGGTGAGCGTGATGTGGGCCGCCTCGAAGGTGCCGGCACCGGCACACAGGATGACCCGGTTCGGCGCGTCGCGCGCAGCCAGCACGAGCATCGCCGGCACCACCGCCTGCGGCGAGAGAGCCTCCATCACCGCATCGGGCATCAGACCCTCGGTCATGCGCGTGGCTGCAGTCGGCGCGAGGCAATTTACGCGAATGTCGTTCTTGGCACCTTCGATCGAAAGGGTCTGCATCAGCCCCACCAGCGCCATCTTGGCGGCGCCGTAGTTGGACTGCCCGAAGTTGCCGTACAGGCCCGACGAAGAGGTGGTCATCACCACCCGGCCGTATTTCTGCGCCATCATGATCGGCCAGACGGCCTTGGTGCAATGCACCGCGCCCATCAAATGCACATCCAGCACCAGCCTGAAGTCATCGAGTTCCATCTTCGCAAAGCTCTTGTCGCGCAGGATGCCCGCGTTGTTGACGAGAATATCGACCCGGCCCCAAGTATCCATCGCCTGCTGCACCATCGCCTCCACCGCGGTGTAATCAGTGACCGACGCGCCGTTGGCGACCGCTTCGCCTCCCTGCGCCCTGATTTCGGCAACCACGGCGTGCGCCGCGCCGGCGGAGTCTCCCGTCCCGTCCCGCGCTCCGCCCAAGTCGTTGACGACCACCCTGGCGCCGCGCGCGGCAAGTGCCAGCGCATGCTGCTTGCCCAGACCGCCACCCGCCCCGGTCACGATGGCCACACGGCCCTTGAAGTCGATCGTCATGGTCTTTCCTGTCTCGTTGGTGCTGCGTCTGCACGATCGACTCTGGTAGCCTTCGGTCTGCAAACTGTTTCTTTAATTCAAGCTGCCGATGTGGCTGGTGGGACCGCGATGGAAATAGACACTGGGCTTGCCAGCGCCCCTGCGCGCGCCGCCGCCACGTTGGTCATGCTGCGCGACAGCGACGCCGGCATGCAGGTGTTTCTGCTCAAGCGCCATGGATTGTCCGACGTGCTGGGCGGGAGCTACGTGTTCCCGGGCGGGAAGGTCGATCTGCGCGACGCGGACCTGGACACGGAGCGGCACCTTGACCGGCCGCCAGCCGAACTGCACGCCAGCCTGAACGAAAGCCAGCTCGATCTGGCGGGTGCGGCCAGCCTGTATGTCGCAGTGCTCAGGGAAGCGTTCGAGGAGTCGGGTGTTTTGTTCGCCGATGGTGCGACACGCCAGCAGGCGCTCGCGGCCGGCGCCATGCTCCGGACCGGTTACGCCTTCGACGAAGTGCTCGCGCATATGGCATTGCGCCTGGACACCCGTAGCGTGGTGCCCTGGTCGCGCTGGATCACACCCGTGGTGCCGGCGCTCGCGAACAAGCGCTTTGACACCAGGTTCTTTGTCGCTGCGTTTCCGGCACGGCAAGTGGCGCAGCACGACAACCACGAGGCCACGGAAAGCGTCTGGTTGACGCCGCGCGACGCGTTGAAGCGTTATTGGGACGGCGAGCTGGAACTCGCGCCGCCCCAGATCATGAGCCTGGCGCATTTGTCGCATTACGCGTCGGCCCAGGATGTACTTTTGGCAGCGCGCAGCCGCAGGCCCCCGGTGATTGCCCCCGAGCGCCTTGAAGAAGCCGGATTGCGTCTGGTGTGTTACCCGGGCGATGCCCGCCACAGCGTGCGCGAACGTGCCCTGCCCGGCCCGACCCGCCTGGTCTACCGCAACCAGCGCTTCGAACCAGTTGGCGGCTTCGACGCGTTGTTCGTGCCGGCGACGGGGTCGTGATCGGGCGTTTGGGTGAATATCCCGGAACGCGCAGCAAGGCTCACGGCCCGTAGTCGATCGGCTGGCTGTAGGCCGGGTCCCGATGCCAGTTCCAGTATGTCTCGACCAGCTTGCGGGTGACCGCTCCCGGAACACCGTTTCCGATCACGACCTGGTCCACCCGTGTCACGGGCAATACGCCGCCGCCGGAAGTCGACAGGAATACCTCGTGTGCCCCACGCAGTTCGTCCGCCGGCACGGCGCGAAGTTGCACCTCCAGGCCAAGTTCGCCCGCCATCTCGATCACGGTTCGGCGCGACACGCCTTCCAGCATGCCCTTGTCGGGCGTGACGATAGCGCCGCCTATGACGCAAAAAACGTTGAACCCCGGCCCTTCAACCACGTTTCCGATTCCATCCACGAGCAACACACTGTCGGCTCCCGCGTCGAGGGCGCCGAGCAGACCCATTGTCAAGTCGTTCCAGTGGTAGTTCTTGGCCGTCGGGTCGACCGATCGAGCGGGGATGCGCTGAATGTCACTGACCATCACATGCAGCCCTGTTTCGCGCTGTTGCGCGTTGGCCAGCCAGACGTAGGGCACCGCGAATGCGTAGAACTGGTTCGACGCCAATCGCGGATCACGCGAGCCCCATGGCGGCTTGCCCCTGGTGCAGATCATCTCGACGTAGGACGCCCGCAACCCGCTGAGCCGTACACACTGCGACAACACATCGGTTATCTGGACCCGGCTCAATCCGGGGTCGAGGCGCCAGCGCTCACAACTTCGCAAAAAGCGCTCCAGATGCAGGTCGAGCCGGAAATAGGCGCCGTCCCAAACGGTGACCACGTCATAAGTGGCGTCGGATCGTAGAAAGCCCCAATCGGTGATGGGAATCGCCGCCTCTGCGATCGGCACGTACCGGCCGCCGACAAAGGCGACGCCATCGGAATGGCTGTTTGACAGTGGCATGAATCAATCCCTTGGCTGCGCAGTGGGGCATTATGCGATGCCATTGGCGCACACGGTCTGCGCCGCTTCGCCGTGTTGCCGATCTTTTCGCAATGTGCGACAACGATTGCGTGGGCGCCCATCGTGCCGGACATGATGCGCCGGCCCCGCAATCCGATCGGAGGGCATCACCGGATTGCGAATGCTGCAACCCCGGACTCGAACCGGGTCGCAATGGAGGCTCGTGGTTCGCGCACCACGAAAGCCCCACAAGAAGCAGCGCAGCGGGCCTGCGCGACGGCGGGCGCCGCCGCGCATTTGAATGAAACCGTGAAAATTGCCTTGGAACTGTCAAATACGGTCTTTAGACTTGCGCACTCCAGCAGGTCGAAATAATCGCTCATGGCAGTGGAGAAACACGAATGACAAGAAGTGACACCCGGCTTCAAAGCAAGACGAAGCGCTCCAACTGGTTGATATGGATAACGCTGGCCGTCCCGGTGGTTGGCGCCGCCGCCGGCGTTTATTGGTCCCGGCCCGGTGAAGCCGGCATGGTTGCAGTGTTACTGGCGATCGCCGTCGTGGCCCTGATGGCATTTGGTTTTCGCGCCGCGTTTGGAAATCGGGGTAACACGCCAGCGACAGGATGGCAGCAGCGCGCCCCGGCTGTCGTCGATCGGCGCGGCCAATCGGCACCTGTCCTCTCCGAAACCGAAAACGATGAGTTCAACGGCACTTCCAATGGCCGCCATTGGAGTCTTGACGTGTTCGCCGCCATCGATGCCCAACGTTTCGCTGCGGTGTGCGAAACCTGGTTTTCCTGGGCCGGTTTCGACACACGCAGCCAATCCCATCGCACCGACGAAGGTGTGGATATATGGCTTCATGCGGCCAAGATGCCAGGGCCGGTCGCGATTGTCCGATGCAAGCACTGGCTCGACAAGCCGGTGGGTCTGACGGAGATGAAGGAGTTCCTCGGTTTGGTCGCCACCTTCAAATCCGCCCACGGAACCTATACGACAACGTCCACCTATACGCCCGAAGCACTGCAGTTCGCCAAGGAGAACGGGATCGACGCCGTCGACGGACGGGGGTTGTTGCGCCGGATCCAGACCCGCACCCGGCAATGCCAGCAGGCGCTGCTGGCAGTGGCGTACAACGGACACAGTTGATCGGACTGCACCTGGGCGGCGCCATCCGCCGGCCGCCATCACCTATGTTGAATTGGCAGCCACGGGTGGCGCGGCAACCTACGCTGAGCAGTGTTCCCGAGGCGCGCGGCCGATCAGTGACATCGCGCCAACACGCGCGGCAAGCAAGAAGCTACAGATTGCCGGCAAACAGGCGGCGCAGCAACAAATCCTTGAAGTTGTGGGCGTCCGACAGGCCGAGCCGCTGCAGATAGGCCTCGGGCGCCTGTTTGCCCTCCCACAAGCTCTTCACAGCCATGATGAGTAGTTCGGACGGGTGGTGGCTGGCGTGTTTCACTTTTTTCATCGCTCGCACCATCTGCAGTTCGTCCTCCGTCAGATCGGTCCCGAATGGAAAATCCGGCAACAGGCCGGCCTCACTCCACGGGCGCAGCTTGGCCTCCAGAAGTTCAGGCCGGTTATGCCGGAACCGCTGCGGAACCTGGTATGCCGAATCGAGTTTGCCGTGCGCCTTGGCCGACTTGACCAGTTCGTCCTGAAAGCGCGAGTCGGCGATGGCAATCAGTCGCTTGACGACCTCACCGTCGGACTGTCCGCGAAGATCGGCGACACCGTACTCCGTGATCACGACGTCGCGCAAGTGCCGCGGGATCGTCACGTGCCCATAACTCCAGACGATGCTGCTGCGCAACCCGTCCTTGTTGTCATGGGTGGCCCGCAGCATCATCAGCAGTCGCGCATCCGGCAAAGCGTGTGACATGGCGACAAAGTTGTATTGCCCGCCCACGCCGCTGACCACCTGGCCGGACTCCAGTGCGTCGCTGGCAGCGGCGCCCAGCAGCGTCACGATCATGGTCGTATTCATGAAGCGGGCTTTGCGCCGCTGGGCGCGTTTCAGATCACCCTGGCCGTAAAGCTGGTTGATGAAATCGATCCTGGTCATGTCGATTTTCGCCAGCTCCTGGGGTGGCATGGTGCGCAGTCGTTCATAAAAATCGCGCGGGCCCATGAAAAATCCGCCCGTCATGAAGATGCCTGCGGTCAATCGGGACCCGAGCATGTGGGCGCACACGCAGTCGAACCCGCCGCCGTCGCCCTCCAGCAGTTCGGCGCTGCAACTCTGGTCTCCAAATTGGAGTTGCTTTCCCCGCAAGACGACTCCGGCGCGCACAATGCCGAAACGCTGCAAAAAGGCCAGGTCGTCGGCCGAGAGTGGAGAGCGGATACGACCACATTCCAGCAGTGCACGCAGCGTCTGCGGCGTGACCGCCTCGTCCTTGATGCGTCCATCATTGAGCAACTGCTGCAGCGCGGCATCGCCAAAGACTTCACGGCGAACCACACCCGCTTCGATGAGCTTCAGAAAGGCGTTCACGAACATCTCGGAGCAGCCGTACAAGCCCTGGTCGAAACGACCCAGCTCACGTCCTGCCAGGCCATCCGGACACAGGGCCTCGAGCAGGTTTCGATACTCGGCGCCGTGGCGGTCACGCACGATCAGGGACTGCCCGATCGCGTCCCCCAGCGACCCGATGCCGATCTGCAACGTTCCCCCGTCTGCCACCAGGCTCGAGGCGTGCAATCCAATGGCGTAGTCGGCCGCGGTCACGGGGTTGTTGGGCGGCGCGAACACAGCATGGCTGGCCGCCGGGTCTGTGACGACCAGGTCGAAGAAGCCCGGTTCCACCTCGGCGCCGTTTGGCATGAACGGCATCTCGCGGTTGATCACGCCGACCGCGATCAGCGGGGCACCGCTGGAGCGCATCTTGCCCACCACCTCGTGGCTGACATCCGGATTGCTGGACAGGCTCAGGCGCAGTGAATCCCCGAGCCCCTTGGCGGCAACTGCCTGTGCGAGCACGTTGACCCCTTGCAGCGCCATGTCGCGCGCCACAAACGTGTAGTTGGTCGATATATAGGCAAGCTGCGCCGCACTGTTGCCGATGTAGTCACCCGTCTTCATGAAGAATTCGAGCACCTCGATGTTGGGTGGCAAGGCGCTGGCCCGGGAGTCCTTCACGTAGTCCAGATCGGGGTAGTCGCCGAATACCCGCTCGACCAGCGGCCCGAGGAAGTGACGTTCCAGATCGCTTTGCCCGACCGGCTTCTCGAGCGACAGGGCGGTAATGATGCGCAGCTTGCGCTCCGGGTTGGCCTTGATGCGCCGGTACAGCGCATTCACAAACGGGTTGGGTTTGCCCACACCCAGCGGGATGCCCAGCACAATATCGCCGGCAATACGGTCCAGCAGGTAATCGACAGCGCCGTTGATGGAATCGACGTAGAGCGGCTGGGCCACCATGAATACTCCTTCGAAATTGGCTGCCAGTGTGGCGCTGCCCGGCCATTGTGGTCTTGATCCAGGACAAGAACCGCCGCCAGCGGCACATGCGAAAGTGTCGGACCCGGTACGATAGGATGGTGGCCGAGACTGTCCGATCGACCCGATAAAACGAGGAGCGCACGATGACCATCCATGTCAACATCGAGCTTGGCTACGAGTTTGCTGTCAAAGCCCCCGCGAGCGAGGTATTCGAGGTTCTGTCCGACGTACCGACCTCGGCCAGCCACTTCCCCAAAGTTCACAAACTGGTTGATCTCGGCGCGGGCGTCTACCGCTGGGAAATGGAAAAGATCGGGCTCGCGCAAATCAATCTCCAGACGATCTATGCGAGCAAATATGTCTCCAACAAGGCCAAGGGCACAGTGGTGTGGACCCCGGTCAAGGGTGAGGGCAACGCGCTGGTCTCCGGAAGCTGGCACATCACCGACAAGAAGAAGTCGACCAACCTGGTGCTCAAGATCGACGGGGACCTCAGCATTCCGTTGCCCGGCCTGATGAAGATGGTGATTGCCCCGGTCGTGGAGTCCGAGTTCGAGAAGATGGTCGAGAAGTACATCGACAACCTCACCAAGCGTTTCGGCGGCGAGGTCTGAGGCGGTCAGATCTCGGGTACCGGGAACAACGGGCGTTGAGCGAGATTACAGTTTGCGCTTGAGCCGGATCTCCTCGATCCGCACGCCACCCGATGGCACTGTCCTGGCGGTCGACATCTCGCGCTTGAAGCCGGCCAGTTCGTGAAACCGCAACGCGCGATCGTTGCCCAGGGCGATCCAGACCGACACGGTGGCGCAACCCTCCTCCAGCAGGCCTTCACGAGCAGCGTCCCACAGGGCCAGGCCGGCGCCCCGGTCCCAATGCGGCCGGGCCACATAGATGGCCCAGATCTCGCCCATCGTCGGTGGCGTGCCCTTGTCCCGACAGCGGTCGAAACCGACGAACCCAACCACTTCGTCTGCCAGGCAGGCGACATGCACCTGGGGCTCCCCGTATTCGATGGCGTCCCGCCACAAGGACAGGCGCTTGTCGCGGCTGGTCGCGTTGGCCGTATCCGCGGGCGATCGATCGGCAGCGGCAGGCGGATCGAAACCGGCGTGGATCTGGGCGATCGCATTGGCATCACGCAGCGTGGCGGGGCGAATCAGGAAACTGGACATCGGGGTTGTCGTCGCGGCTGATGGTGCGTTGTGCGCGGCGCACCGGGAACGGAAAGATCCGATTGTCGCCGCAAGATCTGGCTCTCGCTCACGGCGCCCGGGCGAAGCAATGCACCAAACCTAGGGTCATTACCATTGCCGCGCAGCCAGTCAACCCGGACAATCCGCGCCATTGCAACAAGGAGCCGCAATGAGCAGCCAGATTCCCGTGTCCGACGATGACCTTCCCCTGCAACGCCTGTACCACTGGGAACGCGAGCGCGCCGACAAGACATTCCTGACCCAGCCGCTGGGCGGCGGGGCGGTGCTGGACCTGAGCTGGGCCCAGGCCGCCGACCAGGCGCGGCGGATGGCGAACTGGCTCAAGAACCAGGGCTGGCCGGCGGGCAGCAAGATCGCCATCCTCGGCAAGAACAGCGCACACTGGATTGTGGCCGACCTCGCGATCTGGATGGCCGGATACGTCTCGGTGCCCATTTACCCCACGTTCAATGGCGAAGCGTTGCGCTACATCCTCGAGCACAGCGAAGCCCGGGCCTGCTTTGTCGGCAAACTCGACGAGGTCACGAGTCTCAACGACGGCGTGCCGGCGGGGGTACCACTGATTGCCCTGCCCCTTGCTCCACCGATCGCCGCGGCGGGCAGTTGGGACAAGCTGGTGGCCGCCACCCCGCCTTTGGCGGGCATGCCGGTGCGCCCCGCCGGCGAGATGTGCACCATCATCTACACCTCGGGCACGACCGGCAATCCAAAAGGCGTGATGCACTGCTTCGGCGCGCTGGCCTGGGGCCTGACGAGTGCTGCCAAGCGCATCACGATGAACAGCGAAGACCGTTATCTGTCCTACCTGCCGCTGGCGCACGTGGCCGAGCGCATGGTGATCGAGCAAGGCGCGTTGCGCAACGGCAGTCGCATATTCTTCGCCGAGTCGCTGGACACCTTCGTGCAGGACATGCACCGCGCGCGCCCGACCGTGTTCTTCTCGGTGCCGCGGCTGTGGGTGAAGTTCCAGCAGGGCGTCAGCAAAAAGATGCCGCAAGCAAAGCTCAGGCGCCTGCTGCGTATCCCGATCCTCGGGGGCATCGTTCGCAAGAAGATCCTGACCGGCCTGGGGCTGGACCAGTGCCGGCTTGCCGCCGGCGGCGCGGCTCCAATGCCGCCCGACTTGTTGAACTGGTACCACGCGCTGGGACTCGACTTGATCGAGGTCTACGGCATGACCGAGAACAGCGGCATTTCCCATGCCACCCTGCCGGGCACCAGCCGACCTGGCACCGTGGGCCTGCCGTACGACGGGGTCGACAGCCGCATCGACCCGCAGACCGGCGAGATCCAGATGCGTTGTCCGGCGCTCATGATGGGTTATTACCGGGACCCGGAGCAGACCGCCGCCACCATGACCGCCGACGGCTGGTTGCGCACCGGCGACAAGGGACGGGTGGAACCGGATGGCTGCCTGCGCATCACCGGCCGGGTCAAGGACATCTTCAAGACCAGCAAGGGCAAATACGTCGCCCCGGCACCGATCGAGGACCTGCTGGTCACCCATCCCGACATCGAGGCGTGTGCCGTGACCGGTGCGAATTTCGCCCAGCCGCTCGGTATCGTGATGTTGTCGCCAGAAGCGGTGGGCCGGGTCGCGGATGCCGATGAGCGCCGGCAACTGGGCGAGTCGCTGGCGGCGCACCTGAAGGCGGTCAACGGGCGCCTCGAGGCGCATGAGCAACTCGATTGCCTGGCGGTGATCGCCACCGCCTGGACACCCGAGAACGGATTGGTCACGCCCACTTTCAAGGTCAAGCGCCCGCGCATCGAAGATGCCTATGCAAGCCAGTACGAGGGCTGGCTCAAGCAGCGCAAACCGGTGGTCTGGGCAAGCGCCTAGGCGCAGGCCGGCACCACGCAATGCCCGCGCTCCTGTTCGCGCCGGGCTGCCCCTGGCATGTACAACATGCCCTGTATCCCCCCAACGTGGATTGGTGCGAGGAAAAGCTCTGTTCGCTGGTGGTCACGCCATTCAACAGCTGGAGCAACGCGGCCTATCTGCTGGCTGCGGCATGGATGTGGCGGCGCTCCGGGGAGCCGACGCACCCGGTGTTACGCCTGTTTGCGCCAGCGGCGGCGCTGACGGGAGTGGCCTCGTTCGCCTACCACATGAGCCTGAACTACTTCAGCCAGATGGTCGACTTCGTGGGCATGTACGTCTTGTGCATGCTGATCCTGATGGCGAATCTGCAGCGCCTGGGCAGGTGGCCGGTCGGCCCGCGCGCGCTGGCATGGTATGGGGCAGCGGTGTCGGCCCTGACAGCCATCACGGCGGGGTCCTTGCTGCTGGGTATTCCCGCCCAGCTCTACGTCGCCGCGCTGGTGGCCCTGATTGTCTGGTCGGAGCTGGCGTCACAGGCGCGCTCGCGCGGCTACTTCTGGATGAGTGTAGGCGCCATGGCTGTTGCCTCGACGCTGTCTGCACTGGATCTGTCCCGGGTGTGGTGCTCGGCGGGCAACCATTGGTTCCAGCCGCACGGCGCATGGCATGTCATCACCGCGCTGGCACTTTACCTGGCGTATCGGCATGCGCGTCAGGCCGTGCGCGGTTGATGCCTGGCCCTTGCCTCGCGCGCGGCGCAACGGTCGCGCACGCGGCCGGCTGTTGCGCGATCGGTTGCGCGATCTATTGAGTCCGTTGGCGGCTGCGGCCATAATCGGCTTCCCGCAAACCGCAAGCCAGAGGCCCCGCGCAGACCATGAACCCGACCAGAACACTTCTCACCGCATTGGCCGCGCTGGCCCTGCTGGGCTGCTCGGCCTTTCCGACGCCTGGACCGGAGCGCGACAAGACCTTCAACATCACGATCCTGCACACCAACGACCACCACGGCCGATTCTGGAAGAACGGTGACGGCGAATACGGCATGGCCGCCAGAAAAACCCTGATCGACCAGATTCGCAGCGAAGTCGCGCGTGCCGGTGGCCACAGCCTGCTGCTCGACGGCGGCGACGTGAACACCGGGGTTCCGGAGTCCGACCTGCAGGATGCCGTGCCGGACTTCAAGGGCATGAACCTGCTCGGCTACGATGCCATGGCCGTCGGCAACCACGAGTTCGACAAACCGCTGGCAGTGTTGAAGATGCAGCGCGACCTGATCAAGTTCCCGATGCTGGCGGCCAACATCTACGAAGGCGGCCAGCGCATGTTCCCCCCGTACAAGATATTCAATCTGGGCGGGGTGCGCGTGGGCGTCATGGGCCTGACCACCGAAGACACCTACAAGATGGTGAGCCCTGACAACGTCAAGAACATCCAGTTCCGCAGCGTGGTCGCCGAAGCGGCCAAGGTCGTACCCGAGTTGCGCGCCCAGGCCGATGTCGTGATCGCCACGACCCATATGGGGCACTACGAGAACGGCAACCACGGCACCCAGGCCGAGGGTGATGTCGAGATGGCGCGCGCCGTCAACGGCATCGACCTGGTGGTGGGCGGCCATACCCAGAATCCGGCCTGCATGAAGGCCGAAAACGTGCTCGACCGGGAGTACGTGCCGGGCACCGAATGCAAACCGGACCGGCAGAACGGCACCTGGATCGTGCAGGCCCACGAATGGGGAAAATATGTGGGGCGCGCGGACTTCAACTACCGCAATGGCGAGTTCAAGCTGCTCAAGTACGCGCTCATTCCAATCAACCTCAAGAAACCGGTCAAGGCTGCCGACGGCAAGACCAGCATGGTGCACTACACCAGCGAAATCGCCGAAGACAAGGAGATGCTCGCCATGCTCCAGCCGTACCAGGATTTCGGCCAGCAGAAACTGACGGTCGAGATCGGCTCCACCGACGCGCGCGTAGAAGGCGACCGGGCGGTGGTGCGCAGCAAGCCGGCCTCGATGGCGGTACTGATCGGACGCGCCCTGATCGACAAGACCAAGGCCGACTTCGCGGTCGTGAATGCGGGCGGCGTGCGCGATTCGTTCGCGCCGGGCAAGCTGACCTACAAGGACGTGCTGAAAGTCCAGCCTTTCGGTAACACGACCGTCACGCTCGACCTGACCGGCCGGGAGGTGATGGATTACCTCAACGCGGCCGCCAAGATGAGCGTGGGCTCCGGCGCGTTTGCGCAGTTTGCCGGCATCAACCTCGTGATCACCGGCGGCACGGTCACAAGCGCCACCATCAAGGGCACGCCGGTGGATCCGGCGCGGACCTACCGCATGGTCATCAACAACTTCGTCGCGGCGGGCGGCGACGGCTACCCGCGGATGACCGGGCACAAGAGTTTTGTCGACACCGGTTTTGTCGATGCCGACCTGCTGCGCGCCTATATCACCGCGAAGAGCCCGATCAGGGTGGCAGACTACGAACCGGGCGATGCGGTTGTTCGCAAATAACCGAGCCGGACAGGTCCCGCGCCGGGCCTGAATCCGGCAGCTTGTTCCCGCTTCACCCATCACTTTTCCACAACCCATCAGGAGACCACCATGGCCAAAGGACAGCAAAAAAGCAACAAGGAAAGCAAGAAGCCCAGAAAAGACACCGCGCCTCCCAAGCCGGTTTCTCCGGACGCGGTGCGCCCGACCGTCACGACCGTGGTGCCGGTGCGCGGCAAGCTGAAAAAATAGGCTCTGGCAGGGTGCGCAAAGTACCGGATCGGTCGAACGGCCTGTTTGCGCCCGCGCATGGCGCGCCGTCGGCACGGATAACGCCATGAGCACCGCCGGGCCGTTCCCAAGGGCGAATTCCGCAATGCGCAGCATGGAGGATGCCTGATGAGCGCCGCGCCGCGCCGGGCCGCCCCCAAGCAAGCTCTCAAGTCGCTCGTTCTAAGTGATTGATTTGCAATGAAATTTTCAGAGCGACTTTCGGACGATTTGCGGCAGCAGGCCGATTACTTCGCTCGCACGGCAGTGCGCAGCACGAAGCAACACCAGTGAGCAAACTCTCTCAACGCAGGAAGCCAGGCCAGCTGTTGCGCAATATCTCCGCGCTGGTCCAGGAAGACGGCAGCCTGCCCGGAGTGATCGCGCAGGGTTACCGCCTGCCCCAGATGATCGAAGACCTGCGCAAGTACCAGGCCGAGCTCGAGATCCAGAACAAGGCCTTGCGATTCAGCCAGCGCGCCGCGGAAGGCGCATCCGAGCGCTTCCTGACCCTGTTTTCGAGCGTACCGCTGGCGTTGATGGTGGTCGACGAACACGGCATGGTGCTGGAGAGCAATGCCATGGCTCTGCGGCTGTTCCGTCCGCGGGAAGACGACGCGCCGCTCAATTTCCTGCTGCCCCTGGTAAGCGACACCCACGCCCAGAGGGTGGCGGCATCGCTGGTTCAGGCCAAGGCCGACGGCACCAGTGAATCGAGCGAAGTGATCTTCCGTGCCGGTTCCGACGGCACCTTCGCCGGCGACCTGCATATTGCCCGCATCGACAACCCGCAGGATGAGCTGGCGCATTTCATATGCGCCATCATCGACCAGGGGCCCTTGCTCGCCGAGCGGCGGGCACTGCAGGAGAGTGCCGCGGCGCTGAGGCGGCGCAACGAAGAACTGCACCTGAGCGAGAACCGCCTTGCAGCCATCATCAACTCCTCGCTCGACGCCATCATCTGCGTGGACGCGAGCGGCAGCATCACGATCTTCAACCCCGCCGCGGCGGCGCTGTTCCAGTGCCCCTCGGCGCAGGCCCTGGGCAGCCCGCTCGAACGTTTCCTGCCCGACGCGGTCCAGACGCTGGCTTACACCCAGCTCTCGACCCATGCCCAGCTCGGCGAGATGGAGGGCCGCACCAGCGGCGGCAAGCCACTTGCGGTGGACGTGAGTGTTTCTTTCGAGCACCGGCTCGACGGCGACATCATCACGGTCTTTGCGCGCGACCTGACCGCGCGCAAGAAGATCGAAACCCAGCGCAACGTGCTGGAATCCCAGCTGCGCGAGTCGCAGAAAATGCAGGCCGTGGGCACGATGGCCGGCGGTATCGCGCATGATTTCAACAACATCCTCGGAGCGATTCTTGGCAACGTCGAATTGGCCAAACAGGATGCTGGAGAAAACTCGCCGGCACTGACCAGCCTGTCCGAGATCGAGAAGGCCGGGCGGCGCGCGCGCGACCTGGTGCGCCAGATCCTCACCTTCAGCCGCAATGAAACACCCAAGCGCAGTGTGATCCACCTGGCCGACGTGGTGCATGAAACCACGCGCCTGTTCAAGGTCACGCTGCCGCCCTCGATCGACCTGGACGTGTTTATCGAGCCGCAGGTGCCCGCCGTGATGGCCGACGCGACCCAGGTCGAACAGGCCCTGCTCAATCTGTGTACCAACGCCATGCATGCGATCGGTGGTGAAAAGGGCAGCATCAGTGTCAAGCTCGGCAGCACCTATTCGCAGTCGCTCAAGGAAGAGCGGCGCGGCATCTCGCGCGGCCACCATGTCACGCTGGCCGTGCGGGATACCGGAACCGGCATCGACCCGGAGACGATGGAGCGCATCTTCGAGCCGTTTTTCACCACCAAGCCGGTTGGGCAGGGCACCGGGCTCGGCCTGGCCGTGGTGCACGGCATCATGCGCACGCACCAGGGTTCGGTCGGGGTCCAGAGCACGCCGGGCAAGGGCAGCGTCTTCACGCTCTCCTTCCCGCCGGCGGAGACGGCCACGGTTGCCGCCCAACTGGAGATGAGCTTCCCCAGTACGGTGCAGGGTCTGGGCAAACACGTGATGTACGTCGATGACGACGAGGCGCTGGTATTCCTGGTCGAACGGGTGTTGACCAGGAAAGGCTTCCGGGTCAGCTCTTTCACCGACCCCCACCTGGCGTCGGTCGCGTTGCGTGAACGACCGAACGACTTCGATCTGCTGGTGACCGACTAC
>JANLQZ010000402.1:0-2233 GCA_031368125.1 Betaproteobacteria bacterium | reverse complement strand
TGGCACAACTGGAAGTTCGACTTGTCGAGCGGCGCCAACCTGTACGGCGGCGATGCGCTGCGTATCTACCCGGTGCAGGTGCGTGGCGATGCGGTGTGGGTCAACCTGGTCGAGCCTCCGGCGCCGGTGCGCATCGAGCGCGCCATGCTGCAGCTCGCACAGGCGATGGACGACCTGGATCGGCCACGCGTGGCGCGCGAACTGGCGCGCGTCGAGCAGGCCGGTGGCACGGTGGAGGCTGCCGTCGCGCGGGCCATCGTGCGGGGCCACGAACGCTTGCCTTATGGCATGACCCATGCCGAAGCCGGCGCCGATGCCTGGCTGCGCCTGCGTGATGAACTGCAAGACCCGGTGGACCGCCTCACTTGCGGCGCAGAGGCGCTGGGCTACATGGCCTTCGAGGTGCTGCGCGAGCCGCCCAAGCCCTTTGATGGCGGGCGCAGGCCCTGGCAAACCGCGCAGTTTCTCGCCGCCATCGAAGCGCAGGACGAAGCCGGCGCCGTGCAGCTATTGCAGGGTGCCGCGGATGCCGGCCTGTGCATTGACGACCTGATGCCGGCTTTGACCGAGGCCGCCCTGGCGCACTACAGCGCGTTCGGCCATTCGGTGATCTACCTGCTGCACCTGCGCCGCTCGGTGGCCCGCTTGGACGCACCGGTCATGCTGCCGTTGTTGCGGACCTGGGTGCGTTCGGTGGTGTATGCCACGCGTGAGGACCTGCTGCCCGACTTTCGCGCCTATGGCGACGCGCTGCGCCGTTGGCCAGACGCAGCCCGCGTGGCCTCGGCCGAATTGCCAACTGGCCAGGCTTTCACCACGTTGTCGATCAAACGCACGCTCGAGTTGCTGCTGTCGGTGGCGGACCGCCCACATGCCGATTTGCTGGACCGATTGACCGAGGCGGCCGCATTGCACCTGCTGCGCTTCGACGCATCGGTGGCGCTGCGGGTGACCAACCCGGCGCAAGACAACACCGGCTGGCTCGACTTCAGCCATGCGCTGACTTTTGCCCAGGCCTTGCGCGAGCTGTTGCCTGCCGGCTCGCCACTGTGGCCGCAAGGCCTGCTGCAGGTGGCGCTGTTCATTGGCCGCAACACGCCCTGGCTGGATCAGCGCGTTTCCGCAGAACAGGCACTGGCGCGCTGGGGCGTGGACGACGAGGCCGCGTTCGACCAGCGTTGCCGCGCGCAGGTGCTTGACCACGGCCAGGGTGTGGACATCTTTGCCGTGCACTGGCTCAAGACCTGGGCCGCCGTGCGCGACGCGGTGGACAGCGGCCTGTCGCCTACGACGCGACAGGCCAGTCTGGCGGCCCTGAACCGTTTGTTCGCGGCGCGATTCAAGCAGCACCATGCGCGCCGCAATGCGCACCAGGCCCTGGCCTTCGTGGCGCGCGAGGCATGAGCGCCGCCGGGCCGCTCCCAAGGGCGAATTCCGCAATGCGTAGCATGGAGGATGCCTGATGAGCGCCGCGCCGGGCCGCCCCCAAGCAAGCTCGCACCGCAGCTCGCAGGGCGAAGGTCCCCCGGTGAGCGGGCGCGGGTGTTGGTGGCAAGCGCTTTTGGCCGGCGCGCGGCGATGTGCACAATGGCAGTTTGCGGCCAGCACTACAGGTGCGTGCATCGCGTGACCCATCGTTGCAACGCGAGCCGTCTGTGCATGGCGCGCCCCAAACGGGATAGTCGATTCACGCGTTTGGATCGACAATTCCCGCCAGGGGACGGCCAGAGATGGGTCGCAAGCGACGGGGTACACGCCCGTCTTGAAAGGAAGGTCGAAATATGGTGCCAGAACTCGGGATGACCATGGCGCGAGGCTCTTCGCAGCACGACGCAGTGCTGCAGCCATCGCCGACAACGCCACAGCGGATGCGCCGCGCAACGATGGCGATGGGCTTGCTTGCCGCGCTGGGCGCCGCGGTTCGGCCGGTGGTTGCCGCAGGCACGGCGGGGACGCGGTCCCAGCGTGTGCCGACGCAGTTCATCGCGGCCCTGGGTGAACCCGGTGCAAGCTCCGGCGGCGGCGCGCAATCGTGGGGACTGTGGGTGCTGGACCCGGGCCCCCGAGGGGTCGGGCTGAACAGCTACGGGCGGCTGAAGGACGCCGGGGGCATCGCGCCCGCGGGCTGGAAATTCGACGCCAGGGACTGGTGGCTGGAGGAACACGGCTTGATCATGGAGCAACCGGATTTTCCGCTGCCGGCGCGCAAATACATGGTCACGGGTGACCGCGA
>JANLQZ010000401.1:0-1828 GCA_031368125.1 Betaproteobacteria bacterium | reverse complement strand
TGCGTTCCGCCATCGCCGACACGGTGGCGCCCTGCTGCTGCAAAACCAGCGCGCGCGCCCCAAGCGGCCCCAGGTCGACCTGCAACTCCTGCATCCAGCGCAGGCTGCCGACCAGGTAGCTGCGCACCCCGACTTCCCCCTCGCTTCCGCGCCCTGGTACCGATCGCACACCGTCCGGCGCAGCAAAGCCGATGCCGCGCTCCCGGGCGGCGGCGACCACCGCGCGCGCCAGTGGGTGCTCGCTGCCGCTTTGCAAGCTGGCCGCGGCCATCAGCAGCTCCGCCTCCACCACACCTGCGGCCAACACCAGCGCCGTCAATCGCGGCTGGCCAAGCGTCAGGGTGCCGGTCTTGTCGAATGCCACCACGTCCACCTTGTGCGCGAGCTCCAGCGCCTGCGCGTCCTTGATCAGGATGCCGTGTCTGGCCGCCACCCCGGTGCCTGCCATGATCGCGGCCGGAGTGGCCAGCCCCAATGCGCAGGGGCAGGCGATCACCAGCACCGCCACGGCACGGATCAGCGCCAGCTCGAACGATTGCCCGCTCAGCCACCAGCCCAGCACGGTGGCCAGCGCAATCAGCAGCACCACCGGAACAAAAACGGCCGATACCTGGTCGACCAGCCGCTGTATCGGCGCCTTGGCCGCCTGCGCATCCTCGACCAGCCGGATGATGTGCGACAACACCGTCTCGCTGCCCACGGCGCTGACCCGCATCACGATGCGGCCATCGCCGTTGATCGAGCCACCGGTGAGCGCCGCGTCGGTGTCCTTGTCCACCGGCAACGGCTCGCCGGTCAGCATCGACTCGTCGACCTGGCTGTGGCCTTCGAGCAGGCGGCCGTCGACCGGCAGCCGTTCTCCCGGACGCACCACCAGGCGGTCGCCGACCAGCACCTCCGCAACCGGCACATCGACTTCGCCGTCCGGCCCGAGCAAGTGCGCCACGTCCGGACGCAGGCCGTGCAGGGCCCGGATGGCCGCCGTGGTCTGGCGCTTGGCCCGCACCTCCAGCCACTTGCCCAGCAGGACCATCGTGACAACCACCGCCGAGCCTTCAAAATAAAGGTGCACCATGGTGGCGGGCTCGGCGGTGAGCCATAACCACATCGACAGGCCCCAACCGGCCGAGGTACCGATGGCCACCAGCAAGTCCATGTTGCCCGTCAGCGCCTTCAAGCCGTGCCAGCCGGCCTTGTAGAAGCGCGCACCCAGAATGAACTGCACCGGTGTGGCCAGCAGAAACTGTAGCCACGGCGCCAGCATCCAATGGCGGCCAAACAGGTCCGCGAGCATCGGCACGACCAAGGGCGCCGACAACAGCAGGCCGGCCCCCACCGGCAGGAACCCGGCCCAGGGCGACGGCTCTTGTTCCAGCGCCTCCGACTGCGCCTGGGTGCGGGGTTCGTAACCGGCGTCGCGCACCGCGCGGCGCAGGCGGGCCTCGATCTGCCCGGACGGTGCAACACGAATGCGCGCGGATTCGGTGGCAAGGTTCACCGCCGCGTCCTGCACGCCGGGGACCTTTTTCAGCGCGCGCTCGACCCGCGATACACAGGACGCGCAGGTCATGCCACCAATGCCGATGTCGATGGCCAGCACAGGTGCGCCAGCGCTTGTGGTGTTTTCCATCACCCGAGCCTAAACCATGCGTCGATCCAGGAGCCGGGCAGGGTCGTCACCGCGGCGCGAAGGTTGACGCGGATCAACCCTGCGGCGGGCAAGGCCCCAGACCCGCGCCGAGGCGAGGCGCCACGACCCGCTTCGCGGTATGCTGGCAACAGACCAGCTTCAAAGGGCCATCCCATGAACCAGACCTTCACCGTGACC
>JANLQZ010000376.1:0-2224 GCA_031368125.1 Betaproteobacteria bacterium | reverse complement strand
GCACAGGCAATACATATTTGCCACCGGCACCTCGGTGCCTTGCAGCCCGCGCATCACGGCGAACTCACGCTCGACCGCGTGGGCTGACGGCAACAGCCTGGCTACAGGACCCGGTTTGGCACGCATCACATAACTGCGCCCCGGCGTCAGCAATTTGTAGGTCGGGTTGGACTGGCCGCCCTTGAACATCTCCGCCGTCAACGGGCCTTCGAAACCTTCCAGATGTGTCTGCAGCCACGTAGTCAAGGCGCCGGTATCGAACAGATGTTGTTCACTCACAGCCCGGGTGCCGACGAAGTGCTCGTAGTCGTTCATGTGCAAGTCTTGTCTCAATGGTCGGCTTCAACGATACGCATCAGGGCATCGCGGTTGCGCACGATCAGTCCACCCGGCTCGATGCGAATCGTCTGCTCGCGCTCCATCGCCTTGAGCTCCTGGTTGACGCGCTGGCGCGAGGCGCCGAGCAGTTGGGCGAGTTCCTCCTGCGCCAGGTGCAGGCTGATGCGCATTTCCTGCGCGTTGGACAGGCTGGCCACGCCATAACTGCGTACCAGGTGCAACAACTGTTTGGCCAGCCTGGCGCGCAGGGGCAGGGTGTTGAGGTCCTCGACCAGGCCGTACAACTGGCGGATGCGTCTGGCGTGCAGGCGCAGCATCGCCTCGTACAGTTCCACATGGGTTGCAAGGATCTTCTTGAAATCGGCCTTGGTGACACACAGAATCGTGCATTCGCCATGGGCGTAGGCATCGTGCGTGCGCCGGTCCCCGTCGAAGATCGCCACGTCGCCGAACCAGATTCCCGGCTCGACATAGGTCAGTGTGACCTGCTTGCCCGATATCGAGGTTGAACTCACCCGCACCGCGCCCTTGGCACACGCGATCCAGTCTTCCGGTGGGTCGCCACGCGCGCAGATCAACTCCCCGTCGCGGAATCGCTTGACATAGGCGCATCGGAGGATGTCGTGTCGTAAGGAGGGTGAGAGTGAAGAAAACCAGCGTCCCGAATTGATCGCTTCGCGTTCTTCGATAGTAAGGATCGGGTTGTCCATGGGCTGTCTTTTGGGTGACTGGCAATTCAGCCATTGTCGCGTCTGAGACGCCTGATTGGCTGCCTGTTTGCCGCGCTACGTACTGGCCGTCTGTAGCGAACCGCGCGGATGGCTACTCTTCCTCGTGCAGCAAGCTCAGACCGATGGCTCCGCGCCGACGCAGCCACGGGCTCGGCCGGTAGCGCGGATCACCATAAACGGTCTGCATGTTGAAGAGCACCTCCAGGACATTGGTGGGGCCGTAACAGTTCCCCATTTCAAGCGGACCCATCGGATAAGCCAAACCCAGCTTGACGGCTGTTTCCAGGTCGGACGGCGAGCAGATGCCCTGCTGGCACATGTCTGACGCGATATTCACGATCGTCGCCACGACGCGCTGTGTGACGAAGCCGCCGCTGTCCCGGATCACGCTGACCGGCTTTCCGTCACGAGCCATCAGGGCGTGCGCGGCCTGGCGCATGTCGGTGCGGGTGGCGGGATTGGTGGCCAGAACGCGGCGTCTGGTGGTGGCGTCGGAGACCAGCATATCGACGCCTATGGTCCGCGCGGGATCCAACCGTTCCACTACCGCCACTGTGGTGATATCGAAGCCCAGCGGGGCAACCAATATCAGCGCCGCAGGCGACGGCGCCTGCCCGGTTTCAATATCGGCGCCCAAGGTCTTGAGCAGCGAAAGCAACAGCGCGCGCCGTGCCGCACGCGGCGAGACCCATACCGGCGGCGTCGCGCCAACCTGCGGCGTCGCCGGCTCTGCCGCAATCTGCGCCACACCACCCTCATAACGGTAAAAGCCCTCGCCGACTTTTTTCCCAACGATGCCTCCGGCCAGTCGCTGGGCAGTAATGACACTTGGTCGGTAGCGCGGTTCCTCGTAGTACTGGTGGTAGACCGATTCCATCACCGGGTGCGACACATCAAGGGCGGTCAGGTCCATGAGTTCGAAGGGCCCCAGCTTGAAGCCAACCTGGTCGCGGAGAATCCGGTCGACCGTCGCAAAGTCGGCGACTTGCTCGCCGACGATCCGCAACGCCTCGGTGCCGTAGCCGCGGCCGGCATGGTTGACGATGAAGCCGGGTGTGTCCGCGGCCTGCACCGGCGTGTGTCCCATCTGTCGGCTGTATGTAGCCAGCGCCGCACATACCCGGGGGTCGGTCTTCAGGCCGGCGACAACCTCC
>JANLQZ010000329.1:0-4085 GCA_031368125.1 Betaproteobacteria bacterium | reverse complement strand
ATCACCAACTCGATGTGCGCCTGCCGGGTGAGCGTCACGTACACGGTGGCAAACGGCACCGGCTTGCCAACGATCGTGTCTACGTCAAATTCAAAATCACACGGCATCGCGCTCATGGGGCAAACCGTAACGGAGAAAGTCTCTTGTGTCCAGCAATTTCTGCGCTACGGCAGAAACGGGTTTACCGAATGTTTACCTGGCAACTTTAAAAAAGTCACGCAAGTAGTTGATCTTGTGTGACTTTTCTGTTTAAACTGTTGGCACATGAGACTTTGCAGCGATTTTGCTGTTCTGGTGCCCCATTTTGATGCGTCGAGGCCTCAATTGAATCAAATCACACGGCTTCTGGTTTTGTCCCTTTTCTCAGCGGCGTCGCTGGTTGCGTTGCCGTCCGTTGCGGCTAGCAAGTTCTCGAAAAGCCAGGCGGCTGCAAAACGCACGGCTGTCAAGGCAGTTGCGGTGGCCAAGCGCAAACGAGTTGTCTTGGTCGCGGCAGCGCCCGCCAAGCCGTCGTTTGGTGAAATTGCCGGGCTCCACCTGCAGCATGATCAACTCGAGCTGAAGTCCAGCGTCGCGTTGGTCATCGACCAAGACACGCGGGAGGTTTTGTTCCGCAAGAACGAGCAGGCCGTGTTGCCGATCGCTTCGCTGACCAAACTCATGACCGGACTGATCATCAGTGAGGCCAAGCTTCCGATGGACGAGATGATCGAGATTTCCCAGGACGACGTCGATACCGAAAAGGGCAGCCGTTCGCGTTTGAGGGTCGGGACCGAACTCAGCCGCGGCGAATTGATGCATTTGGCGCTGATGTCGAGCGAGAACCGTGCAGCCAATGCGCTGGGGCGCAGTTTCCCCGGTGGCATGACGACCTTTGTCCGACTGATGAATGAGAAGGCGCGGGCACTTGGCATGGCCGATACGCGTTATGTGGAGCCGACGGGGCTGTCGAGCAAGAACCAGTCCAGCGCACAGGATTTGGCCAGGCTGGTCAACGTGGCGCACGGCGACGCCACCTTGCGTGAGTTGTCCACCTCGCCACGCTACGAGGTATCGGTCGGCAATCGGATGCTCCAGTTCAACAATACCAACCGCCTGGTCAACAATCCGGGTTGGCAGATCGGTCTGCAGAAGACCGGATACATCTCCGAGGCGGGGCGTTGCCTGGTGATGCAGACCACCGTGGCGGGGCGAAAACTGATCATGGTGTTTCTGGATTCGGCCGGCAAGCTCAGCCGTCTGGGCGACGCTGAACGCGTTCGGCGATGGGTTGAGTCGATCCCGCTGGGCAAGCCCCTCGTGTAGGCTGAGTCAGCCTCGGGCGGCGCCTTGGGCAAAGCCAAGCGTGTGCGATATTTCCTGGGCCGTGGCCTGTAGCTGCGCCAGCCAGGCTTCATCCATCCGGCTGGCCGGTGCTGAGATCGAGAGTCCGGCAACCAGCTTGCCTTGATCGTCATAGATGCCTGCCGCCATGCAGCGCACGCCCAACTCGAGCTCTTCGTTGTCCTGGGCAAAGTGAAACTGCCGCACACGGGCCAGTTCACGTTCCAGCGCCGACAGCTGCGTGATGCTGTTCTTGGTCTGCCCATGCAGGCCGGTGCGGCCGGCGTAGGCTCGGATGCGCGGCGCGTCATCAGCGGCGAGAAACAACTTGCCGACCGATGTGAGGTGTAGCGGCGCCCTTCCACCGATGGCGCGCACGACCTGCATGCCGGAGCGCTCGCTGAACGCCCGCTCCACGTAAACGATTTCATCTCCCTGGCGCATGCTCAGATTGACCGGTTGCTGGATTCTGTTATGCAGGTCGCGCATCGGCACCAGTGCGGCGTCGCGCACGCTCAGCCGGCCCTTGACCAAGTTGCCAAGCTCCAGCAGGCGCATTCCTAATCTGTAGCTTCCTGGTTGCGGGCGTTCTACAAAGCGCCCGATCGCCATGTCGTTCAGTATCCGGTGCGCGGTCGACGGGTGCAGGCCGGTCCTTTCGCTGATCTCCTTGAGCGAGATCGCATCTTCCCGCGAGGCCAGTACGTCGATCAGCGAGAACATGCGCTCGATCACCTGTACTGCCGGTGAGGCGACGATATCGGGGTCTTGTTTCTTCAAGCGGAGCTCCTGGCGCAGGCGAGTTCTATGGTGGACGTCGTTGAACCGGATGCGCCGGATCCGGCTGGGCAGCGGCTGGAGTGCCCTAGGTCGGGGTGCTGCGCCAAGCGCCATCCACCAGGATCTGCTGGGGATGAAACTTTGCCTTGTAGCTCATCTTGGGGCTGGCGCCGATCCAGTATCCCAGATACAGGTGCGGCAAGCCGAGCTGGCGCGCCTGCTGGATTTGCCACAACACGTTATAGGTGCCGTAACTGGCCCGGTGGTCCGGTTCGTAGAATGTGTAAACCGCCGACAGACCGTCTTCCAGTACGTCCAGGATGGACACCATTCGCAGCGTCCCGCCAGTCGCGTCGGCCAGGGGTTCCCTGAACTCCACCAGCCGCGAGTTGACGCGACTTTGGAGCAGGAACTGGGTGTATTGCTCGACGCTGTCCTGATCCATCCCGCCGCCGGCGTGGCGCCCGTTCTGGTAACGCAGGTACAACTCGTAATGCTCCGGCATGAAACACAACTTGGTCACGCGTGCCTGCAAATTGTGGTGGCGCCGCCATGCCCGGCGCTGGCTTCGATCGGGCGCAAATGCACTCGCGCGCACGCGCAGCGGTGTGCAGGCCATACAACCGTCGCAGTGGGGGCGGTAGGTGAACAGGCCGCTGCGCCGGAAGCCCTGGCTGACCAGATCGGAGTATGTCGCGTTGTTGATCAGGTGGCTCGGGGTGGCCACCTGGGAACGGGCCTGCCTGCCGCTGAGGTAGCTGCATGGGTAAGGCGCCGTTGCATAAAACTGCAATGTCTGTAGCGGAAGATCCTTGAGATGGGTCACTGGCCCACGAGCCTTTCGGTCAGGAGTTCTCGCCAGTATAGAGGCTCAAAATGCCATGTTGGCGGTCGCTCGCCCGTCGCAATGGCGCAGTGGGCCAGGAATTGCGAGCGTGGCATTTCGGTCGCGCCAAGCGACGCCAGGTGGGGCGTGTTTTGTTGGCAGTCGATCGCTGCAATGCCATGGGTGCGACAAAAACATGTGAGGGCGGCCAGGGCGATCTTCGACGCGTCCGGCCGGAGACTGAACATGGATTCACCAAACACGGCCCGGCCCAGTGCCACACAGTACAGCCCGCCAACCAGTTCTCCGTCGATCCAGGTCTCCACGCTGTGTGCAACACCGGCCTCATGCAGCCCCACATACGCACCTGCCATTTCCGCCACGATCCAGGTGCCGGTCGATCCGTCGCGCCGACGCTCGGCGCAATGGTGGATCACGTCCGCAAACGACGTATCGAATCGGATCTCGCAGCGCGGTGATGCACTGAAGCGCCGCAGTGTCTTGCGCAACGAGTGGTGCAGCTGAAACTGCGCGACCTGCAACACCATGCGCGGGTCCGGACTCCACCACAGGATCGGCTGCCCGTCGCTGAACCACGGAAAGATACCGTGGGCGTAGGCGTCGCACAGCGTGGGCGCGTCGAGTCTGCCCCCGGCCGCCAGCAAACCCGGCGCGTCGGAGTCCTGGCCCCATGCCTGCCCGACCGGTGGAAACGCCTCTCCCTGGATCAGCCAAGGCAATGCCGCAGAGTCCATGTTGCGCATGGCAGCAACTTTAGTCGACACGGCCGGTTCGGTCGCGCCACCAGATCAACCAAAGTCGCACCAACAGCGCGGTCTGAATCTTCGAGATTTCGATCAGGCGAGTCGCGCAAGCAGTTAGAATAGCCAGTTGTCGGGGCGTAGCGCAGCCTGGTAGCGCATCTGGTTTGGGACCAGAGGGTCGAAGGTTCGAATCCTTTCGCCCCGACCATCAATTCATCGGCCTTCGCTCGATCACTGCCCGTAGCTCAGTTGGATAGAGCATCAGCCTTCTAAGCTGAGGGTCGGGGGTTCGATCCCCTCCGGGCAGACCAAACCCAGGTTTCAATCCAGCGCCAGCAGCAGCAGTCCGCCGACGCCCAGGGCCCCGACGGGCAGGCCCCATTGCTCCCATT
>JANLQZ010000289.1:0-4769 GCA_031368125.1 Betaproteobacteria bacterium | reverse complement strand
TCGAACGGGTTGTGGGCCACGGTCCCCAACTCGCCGTCGAGTTCCACCGGAAAACCACCCGCCTCGACCAGCGCCCAGATCTTTCCGGCGTGCCCCAGCACATTGGTGTTGACGGTATCGCTGCGCTCGTTGCGCGGCCCGGGCGCGGGCGGCTCGCCGAGCGCCGCACTCACGGCCAACGACCGGATCCAGCGGTTGCGGTACCACAGCGCCTGCCCGCCCTGCAGCCGCACACCATGCACCATGCCGTCGCCGACGAACCAGTGGTGGGCGGCCGGATTGGGTGGTTTGACCGGATTGGGGCCGATACGCAGATAACGGCCATCGAGTTCGGGCGGGATCGTTCCTTCGACCTGCAGCAGCGCCAGCGTCAATTCGCGGTCCATCGGCTGGTGGATGCCGTTCAGGAACGGGTGCGGCTGCTCTGGCGCCGGCGCGCGGTCGCGGTTGAACTTGGCAACCTTCATGATGCCTTTGGTCACGGTGCGGCGGATCATCGATTCGACAGGACTGGCCATGGAACGCTCCTGGAAAAATGCGGGGGTGCTGGCGAGTGTAGGCGCCCGCGCGTGGTCACATCGGCGCGGCGCGCAATTCCGAGCGCACCACCAATGCCAGACCCGCGATGACCAGCGCCAGCCCCGCGAAGGCCGCCACCGGCGGGCGCTCGCCGACGACCAGGATCGCGAGGCAAAACGCCGTGATCGGCTCCACCAGCACCATCGAGACGGCGGTCGTGCCCGAGATGCGGCGCAACGCATGCGTGAACAGCAGGTAGGCGGCGCCGGTGGCGAAGACACCCAGGTACAACACCACGCCCCAGCCCTGGACGGTGGTGGACGGCGGGCCCGAGACCGCCCACGCCACCACGGCCGCCATCACCGCGGCGCAGGAAAAGATGCACTGCGCGACGACCGACGCGGGCGTTGCGCCCACCATGTGTTTGCTGATGAGGGTGTAGGCGGCGTACGACACACCGGACACCAGGCACAGGCCCACGCCCGCCATCGAGATCTGCAAGCGGGTGGCGCTGCCCAGCACCATCAGGCTGCCGCCCGCCACAGCCAGCAGCGTGCCGAACCACCACACTCCGGCCGGTGGGCGCCGGTTCACGGCGGTTTGCAGCAGACCGGCCCAGATCGGTCCGCTGCCGATGGCAATGGCGGTACCCACGGCCACGCTGCTGGCCTTGACGCCGGCAAAAAAGGTGAGGTTGTAGACCGCCACGCAGAGCCCGGCCAGTGCGACCCAGCGCCAGGGAACCTGCACATACCGTGTGGCCAGCGGCACGGCCTGTGGTTCGAGTGGCAGGTAGGCCGCAAAGAAGAGGCTGGCCACCAGCAGCCGCAGAGCACCCACCCAATGGGCCGGCAAGCCGGCCGGCACCAGGCTCTGCGCGCTGCCGGTGGTACCCCACAACATGGCCGCCAGCAGGACCATCGCCATGCCGGTGGCGGCGCGGTTCTTCACGCCGCGGCCCGGCGGCTGGACTCGGAAACCTTCGTGCTGCGCACTGCGGTGTTCGCCTTGGGAGCGGCCCGGCGGCTGGACTCGGAAACCTTCGTGCTGCGCACTGCGGTGTTCGCCTTGGGAGCGGCCCGGCGGCTCACGGCACCAGGAAACCGCCGTCGACCGGCAGCGTGTGCCCGGTGACGAACGACGCGCTGCTGGAGCGCAACCACGCGCCGACGCCGGTGACGAGGGCGAGTTCGCCATGGAATTGTCTTGCAGCAGTCATGGCGGGCCTCGCGTTGACACAGTGAACTTCAGAACTACCGGCGCGCGCGTGTCACGCCGGTGGGCACGGTGTGCACCGAATCCCAGGCGCCATCCGCAAACCACGGCTCGCCACGCAGGTAATCGGACAACATCGGCAAGGCGTCGAAACCCCAGAACAGCCGGCCGTCGACCGCCATCGTCGGCACGCCGAAAATGCCGAGTGCGATCGCCCCATCGGTGTGGGCCTTGAGCTCGGCCTTGACCTCGGGGCTGTTGGGGTCGCGCTGCGGCGCCAGCTGCTCCACCAGGGTGTGCAGGCGCTGCGGGTCGGACGCGTCCAGCCCGTCGCGCCACACATGGTTCAGGATCGTTTCCGTGACGTAGCGGTTGGGCGTGCCGTGCGGACTGCAGGCGACCGCGAGCCGCAGCAAGGCCAGGGGGTTGAACGGGTGCGCCGCCGGCATCTGCAAGACAACACCATGGGCATGCGCCAGCCACAACACGTGCCGGTAGGTCCAGTCGCGCTTGGGCTGGATCTCGGCCGGACCGAGCTGGCCGTGGTGTTGCAGCACCGCGCCGAACAGCACCGGCTTGTAGCTGACGCTGTAACTCAGGCCCATCAGCGTCTCGGGCAGTTTTTCGAACGCCAGCGCGGCGTAGGGGGATATCGGGTCGAAATAGAAATCGATTTGCTTCATGCGCTTCCGTTCGGGGTTTCAGGTTGGTGCCAGGCCGGCACGCTGGGTGATCAGGCGCCAGACGCCGCGTTTTTCATTGTCGGTCTGGCGTCCCCACGCGATGATCTCGTCGATGGTGCGCAAACACCCGACACACAGGCCGCCGGCCGCGTCGATGCGGCAGATCGAGATACATGGCGAGGGCACGGGCTGGTCGGTTGCCCGGGCCAGTTCGGCCAGCGCTGCCAGGGCGTCGGGCCCGGTCATGCCGCGGCCACGATGTCGACCACGTCGCACACCGGCGCACCGGTCAGCCCCTGCAACTCGGCCGGAGTGAGCCTGAAGACGGCGTGTGGATGGCCGGCCGCAGCCCAGATTTCAGCAAAGCGAAACAGCTCGCGGTCGATCAGCGTCACGCACGGCCGGGCGTGCGCCAATGGCGACACACCACCGATACTGAAGCCCGTGGCGGCCTTGACGAACCCGGCGTCGGCCCGGCCCAGGCGCTCTCCGCCGGCGCAGACCAGCACCGCCACTTTGTGTTCGTCCACGCGCCGGTCACCCGAGGTGACCACCAGCACTGCCACGCCGTCGCTGCCGCGCCGGAACACGATGCTCTTGGCGATCTGGCCCAGCGCGACACCCAGCGCGTCGGCCGCCTGCTGGGCGGTGCGGGCGGCGCCGTCGAGCAGGATCGGCTGGTGCGGATGGTCCGCGACGCGCAACGCGGCAGCCACGCGTTGCACCGCCTCGGGAAGCAATCCGACTCCGCTCACCGGTGTCCCTTCGCTCTGCGAGCTGCGGTGCGAGCTGGCTTGGGGGCGGCCCGGCGCGGCGCTCATCAGGCATCCTCCATGCTGCGCATTGCGGAATTCGCCCTTGGGAACGGCCCGGCGGCGCTCATCAGGCATCCTCAATGCTGCGCATTGCGGAATTCGCCCTTGGGAACGGCCCGGCGGCGCTCATGTGCGCCGGTTGAGCAGTGCGGTCGCGGCGCGCGAGCCGGGTTTGCGCTGCAGGAAATCGCTGATGAATTTTCCGGCATCGATCAGCTTGTCGAGGTCGATGCCGGTCTCGATGCCCATGCCATGCAGCATGTAGACCACGTCCTCGGTGGCGACGTTGCCGGTGGCGCCTTTGGCATAGGGGCAGCCACCCAGGCCGGCGACCGAGGTGTCGAACTGCCACACACCCATGTGCAGGCAGGCCAGCGAATTGGCCAGCGCCTGGCCGTAGGTGTCGTGAAAATGGCCCGACACATCGTCGAGTCCGTCGTGCTGCAGGGCGGCTTCCATGGCGCGCTGCACCTTGACCGGTGTGCCGACCCCGATCGTGTCGGCCACTCCGATGTGCTGCACGCCGATGTCCTTCATCAGGCCGGCCAGCATGGCGACACGTTCGGGCGCGACATCACCCTCGTACGGACAACCCACGGTGCACGACATTGCGCCGCGCACATGGATACCCCTGGCCCGCGCGGCATCGACAACCGGCCGGAAGCGCTCGATGCTCTGCGCGATCGAGCAGTTGATGTTGCGCTGGCTGAAGGCCTCGCTGGCGGCGCCGAACACCACGATTTCGTCGGGCCAGAAGGCGCGGTCGACCGACACGCTGGCCTCGAAACCCTGCAGGTTGGGCGTGAGCACCGAATAACGCACGCCGCTGCGCCGCCGGATGCCGGCCATCACCTGCGCGTTGTCGGCCATCTGCGGTACCCATTTCGGGCTGACGAAACTGGTGACCTCGATCTCCCGCAAGCCGGCGTCCTGCAGGCGGTGCACCAGCTCGATCTTGGTCTCGGCCGGCACCGTCTGCTTTTCGTTCTGCAGGCCGTCGCGGGGGCCGACATCGACCAGTTTGACTTTGGCGGGAAGACGCATGGAACCTCTCGTTTCTGTGCGGCTAATAACCGCGCTCTATATCCACGATACCCGTTACCGGATCACCCCGCTCGAGCGCGAGGATCTTGCCCGCGATCTGCGCAATGCTCTGGTCGCGCAGCGTCTGGGCCGAGATGTGTGGCGTGACGCGGACCTTGGGGTGGCGCCAGAACGGATGCTCCGAAGGCAACGGCTCGCTGCGGAACACGTCGAGCGTAGCGCCGGCCAGATGGCCGCTGTCTACCAGCGCCAGCAGGTCGTCTTCCACCACCAGGCCGCCACGCGCCACGTTGATCACATAGGCACCGGCCGGCAACAGCGACAAGGTGTCGCGGCACAGGATGCCCTGCGTGTCGGGTGTCAGTGGCAACAGGCTCACCAGCACCCGGCTTGCCGCCAGGAAGCCGGCCAGGCCGGATTGCCCCGCAAAACACGCCACGCCGTCGAGCCGCCGCGGGCTGCGGCTCCAGCCGTTGACCGGAAACTCGAACTG
>JANLQZ010000772.1:0-3138 GCA_031368125.1 Betaproteobacteria bacterium | reverse complement strand
GTGTGCACTTTCTTCCCGGTTGGGGTGGCGTATGCCCACATGCTGCTGGTGGCCGTGTGCCTTGGCGGCGACATGCGCCAGCGCCTGGCACGGCTGCGGCAACGCACACTCCTGTGGCCTATGGCGGCGTTTCTGGTCTGGACCTTGCTCGCGCTTGTTTTCGGGGCCTGGTTCGAAGATTCGCCGAGCCGACTCTTTCACGTCGTGCGGGTCTTGGTACTGCTCATGATCGGCATGTTGTTGACCCGCACCGAAGCCGCGATGGCCATCCGCGGCCTGCTGGTCGGTGCCGTTGTGGCGGCGCTGATTGTCGCGGTGCACCATGCCTGGGGTCTGCCGCCATGGACCATCTGGAACAGCTTGCTCAAGTCGCGCCAGAACTTCAGCAGTGGCAACATGATCATGATGGCCATCGCCGCGGGACTATTCTTCTACCTCGGCCTGCGCAACGACCAGACATGGATCGATCGATGGGTGGCGTGGGCGGCCGCACTCGCGCTGGCAGTGACGGTGGCCGCACATGCGGTGTCGCGCAACGCCCAGCTACTGCTGCCGATGCTGCTGGCGGTTGCGATGTTGTGCCACTACCGGGCCTGGCGAACCCTATGGTTATCGATCGGGCTTGCCGCAGCCATGGCGCTCGGCGCCTTGCAGCTTTCAACCACGACCCACACCCGATTCTTCGACATGGTTGACGAAGGCCAGCGCGTGGTCGCCGTGTCGGACTACACGACCAGCGTCGGTGAGCGCTGGCGCATGAATCAGGAGGCGCTGCGGGGGATGGTCGCGCACCCGGTTTTCGGCACCGGTCTGGGCAGCTGGCTGCCCCGATGGCGCGTCGTCGCGCTGGAGTCGATCGCAACGTTGCCACCCGAGAAGCGCGCCGACCACATCGAGATCAACAATCCGCACAACGACTTTTTGCTGACCGGCATGGAGACGGGCATACCCGGGATGCTGGCCATGGTCTGGCTGCTTGGGGCGTTCCTGCTTGCCGGCTGGCGGCAGCGATCCACGGCCGGGGGCATGACGGTTATCTTGGCGGTCGGTGTCATCGTGACGGCACTGGTCAATGCGCCGCTGCGTGATGCTGCGCTCGGCATGACCCTGCTTTGGCTGCTGGGAGCGAGCGTGGCCGGGCACGAGGATGTGGCGCAATAGAACTCGCTGGATCCTTACCCCCAAGCTAGGCATGCAGTCGTGGGAGAATACGCACCTTCGGTTCCGCCCAATTTCATCCAGCCTCGCTGACTCAATTTTGCAATTCCTTCCTGCCTGCGTCACGGACCAAAAAATTCGCTTTGCCTCGGTTGCCTATGGGCGAATCGCAGTGCGCCATTTCAGCGCTACTGCCGTACAGGCCGACCACCTCTTTGAGGCTGCATATTGAAAGTCGTGACCGTCGTCGGCGCGCGGCCGCAGTTCATCAAGGCCGCGGTCGTGTCCCGCGGAATTCGGGACCACTATGCCGGCACGATCGACGAAGTGCTGGTGCATACCGGCCAGCACTTCGATGAAAACATGTCAAGAGTGTTCTTTGAAGAACTTGATATCCCTCACCCTCGCTACAACCTGGCAATCTCGGGCGGACCACACGGCGCGATGACTGGCCGCATGCTTGAAGCGGTGGAGAACGTGCTGCTGGCCGAGAAGCCGGACTGGCTGCTGGTGTACGGAGACACCAATTCGACGCTGGCAGGCGCACTAGCCGCGGCGAAGCTCCAAATACCGGTCGCCCACGTTGAAGCTGGGCTGCGGTCCTTCAATATGCGCATGCCCGAAGAGATCAATCGCATTCTGACCGACCGTGTGTCGTCTTTGCTGTTTTGTCCTACCGAAGCCGCAGTGAGGAACCTGACCGCCGAGGGTCTTGCCGACGGTGTATTCAATGTTGGCGACGTCATGTATGACGCAGCGCTGTTTTACAGCGAGCGAGCACGCCAACAAAGTGCGATTCTGAAGACCTTGCAGTTGCGCAGCCGCGGTTTCGCTTTGGCGACCTGTCATCGGGCCGAGAACACGGATGACCGTAACAGCTTGGGCGAAATTCTGTCGGCGCTCGCAGAAGTTGCGGGCCAGCTACCGGTCGTTTTTCCTCTTCATCCGCGTACCCACAAACTGATCGGTGAGTACGAGCTGTCGCACCATCTTGAGTGCATGATCGTGACCAAGCCGCTGTCTTACCTGGATATGGTTGCGCTCGAACAGGCAGCTCGCTTCATCTTGACTGATTCGGGTGGCGTGCAAAAGGAAGCGTTTTTTTATGGCGTTCCATGTATCACGATGCGTGAACAGACGGAGTGGGTTGAAACAGTAGATTCTGGCTGGAACCAGCTTGCCGGTGCGTCGAGCAGTTCAATCGTGGCGGCCGTCGCCGAGATAATGCAAGGTCGCCGCGAGCCAGTCGATCTGTCCGCGTACGGCAGTGGACAGGCGGCGGCAGAAATTCTTGCCCGTCTTGCCTAGCGACGGTTCGGCCGCCCCAGAATTCAACTTTGCCAAGGAAACGCGTGATGAAAGTAGTGGTAACCGGAGGCCTCGGCCAGATTGGCTCACATGTGGTGGAAATGTTGCTCGCTAGGGGCGACAAGGTGGTCGTGATCGACAACCTCGCGACCGGTCGGCGCGAGCATCTCGCAGACCATCCTGACCTTTCGATCGTCATCGACTCTATCGCCGACAAGCCGCTGATGGACAAGCCGGTGGGCGACTTCGAGCCGGACGCCATCGTGCACACTGCCGCCTCGTACAAGGACCCGGACGACTGGTACAACGACACGCTGACAAACTGTGTGGGCGGCGCCAACATGGTCGACGCGGCAAAGCGGTTTGGCGTGAAACGTTTTGTGTATTTCCAGACCGCGCTGTGTTATGGCCTCAAGCCGATGCAGCATCCGATCCGCCTTGACCACCCGCGTCTGCCAGGCGGCAGCAGCTACTCCATTTCCAAGACCACCAACGAGCTCTACCTTGAACTCTCGGGCATAGATTACGTGACGTTTCGCCTGGCCAACGTGGTCGGGCCACGCAACGTGGCCGGCCCGCTGCCGATCTTCTACCAGCGCCTCAAGGATGCAAACAGTGTTTTGTCACGGAGGCCAGGCGCGACTTCGTCTTTGTCAAGGACCTCGCGCGCGT
>JANLQZ010000229.1:0-4231 GCA_031368125.1 Betaproteobacteria bacterium | reverse complement strand
GATGCGCGCCGGGCGGTTTTGGTCGCTCCTGGTAGGCGTGGTCTATCTGGGCACGATCTACGCGCCAGTGGTTACGACCGCCATCGCCGCCATCCTCAAATAGGGCAGTCCGGCCATCGCGCCGGGTCCGCTGCCGTTCGTTAACAATTTGCAGGGCATGAGCCCGTCACTTAAAATCGGTGCCGTCACGGAAATTCACTTCCGCAGGGAGCACCAGCCCATGTTAAAACTTTTTGCCAGCGCCAACACCCGCTCAATCGAGCTACCCGCCGAGCTTGCCGACCAGCTGGTGGCCGAGGCCAAGCGCAGCCGCAAGCCCGTCGTCGAGATTGTGCGCGAGTGGCTGGAAGACCGGGCTGACGTGCGCGACGCGCAGCGCATCATGAAGCGCATCAAGGACGGCAAAGAGCGGCTGATACCGGCCGCCGAAGTGCACGAAAAACTGGGGCTATGACCTGGAAGCTGACGTACTCGGAGACTGCGGCAAAACAGCTAAAAAAGCTGGATAAAGGCGTAGCGCGAGATGTCGGCAAATATCTGATCGAAGCGTGCGCTATGAAAGACTCGGCCGCGCGCGGGCACCCGCTAAGCAACTCGCTGGCCGGCCTGCACACGTACCGGCTGGGCCAGATCAGGATCATCGTGAACATAGAGCGCCAGGCGCTGCAGGTGCAGGTCATCAAGATCGAGCGGCGCGATTCGGCGTATTGATTCACGCCAGTGCCATCTGGCCCGCGTGTGCTGGCCGTGCCTGGCCCAACCCGGCCCGGCGTATCGTGCGTTTGATGCTCTATATGTGCACCCCGTATTTGCGCGCCAGCTCCGATTTTGTCGCCTTGCCGGTGGCCCACAATTTGAGCGATTCGAATTCCTGTGCCGGATTCATCCCGTGCGGGCGCCCCGGCTTCGAGCCGCGCTCCATGGTGGCGCGCAGGCCCACCTTGGTACGCTCCCGGATCAACTCGCGTTCGAACTCGGCGAAGGCTCCGAGCATGCCACCGCAGCGCAAAAACGGCCAGTTCAGGCGGCGCAAGAAGTAGGGGGGCAGTCCGGCCATCGTGCCGGGTCCGCTGCCGTTCGTTAACAATTTGCAGGGCATGAGCCCGTCACGTAAAATCGGTGTTGTCACGGAACGTCACTTCCGAGGGAGAACCACTCCATGCTTAAGATTTTTTCTACCGCAGAGAAACCCGGGTCGCGCAAGCGCGCACCCGCCAAGCGCGCCGCCAGCAAGCCGGACCCGGCTACGGTCAAGTTCATCCGCAATTTGCAGGAAGGCTGGGCCATCCTGTACCCGAACGACAAAAAGACCCTCAAGACGCTTGAGGCACGATTGCATCGGTGATCAAACAAGCCTACTTGCTGGACGCAAACGTAGTCTTTCACCTGGCCAACAAGGCAGAGGGCTGGCAAAACATCGAACAGCGCATGCTGCAAGTGCCCGCCCGCTCCATGCTGCTGTCGAGCATTGCGGCCTTTGAGCTGGGCTTGAAGATCAACACCGGGCCGGGGCGCATTCGCAAAGAGGCGATTCAAAAGGCATCGTCTTACCTGCGCCGATTCAAAATCCTGCCCTTTACCGAACGCGACGCCTCCATGGGCGCACTGGTGGCCGGTGAGTTGCAGGCCGTCGGGCAGGGCATAGGCTGGAAAGACGCCATGATCTCGGGCATTGCCCTGATCCATAACCTGATCGTGGTGACCGACAACATCGGCGAATTTGAGCGCGTGCCCACGCTCGATGTCGAGAACTGGCGCCGGGCTGGCGCTGTCTAAGCCAGCGCCATTTGACCCACGTTCGCCGGTCGTTGCTGCCCCATGCCGGCCCGCTGAATCGTGCGCTTGATGCTCTATATGTGCACCCCGCATTTGCGCGCCAGCTCCGATTTTGTCGCCTTGCCGGTGGCCCACAATTTGAGCGATTCGAATTCCTGTGCCGGATTCATCCCGTGCGGGCGCCCCGGCTTCGAGCCGCGCTCCATGGCGGCGCGCAGGCCCACCTTGGTACGCTCCCGGATCGGCTCGCGCTCGAACTCGGCGAAGGCTCCGAGCAACTGAAAGATCATGCGTCCGGCCGGCGTGCTGGTGTCCAGCGTTTCGGTCAGGCTTTTGAAATCAGCGCCGGCTTCGATGATCCGTTCCTGGATCGACAACAGGTCTTTGAGTGACCGGGCGATGCGGTCCAGCTTGTAGACCATCACCTCATCACCAGGTTGAAGCTTTTTCAGCAGCTCAATGAGGATCGGGCGACTCATTGAGCCGCCCGACCGTTTTTCTTCCAAGACCAGCTCGCAGCCGGCAGCTTTGAGTGCGTCAGTTTGTCCGTGTGTTTTTTGTTCTTCCGTGGATACTCGCGCGTAGCCAATCCGCATGTGGCGCCTTCGTGTTGTTGTTTTCCATGATAGAAGGCTCGGGTCTATGGTCGAAAGCGTCCGTTTCCGCCAAACCACCCTTATTTCATTGGGCTGGCGCGGTGCAAGTCAAAACTGTGCGCAGGGGGAGGGCAAGAAGGCTGACCACATCCTGTAGTACAAGCCAAACATGCCGCTCGTATCCATCGAGGCCAAGGACGACACGTTCGAGGTGGGTGCGGGGATTCAACAAACATTGGACTACGCCGACAGCGCCGCTACATGCGCGAGATGTTCGATGCCTACGCCGCCAGCTCGCAACAACGCGCGGCATGCCTCGCGGTGACTGGCGCCGACGGCGCGGTGCTGCAGGCGCGCGACGAGAAAATCCGCGCCGGCAGCGCGGCCGAATCCCTGGACGCGATGCAGCCGGCCGTTGCCCATTGGGGCGCCAAGGCCGGCGACGCGGGCTGGGACCCGCAACTGTGCCGCCGCCATGGGGCCGACGCCGTGCCGCCACTGCACCAGATCGGCAACTCACCGGCCGTCGCTGATGGCGCCGCCGCGGTGCTGGTCGGTTCGACGGCGCCCTGCAGAGCGCCGACCTGAACGCGCGCGGGCTTGCCGGTGAGCGACATCGACCTGTTCGAGATCAACGAGGGGTTCGCCGCCACGGCGCGGCCAGCGCTGCGGGTGCAACTCGATCCGCGGCGTGGCGGGCGTCGTCGGCGCGATGGTGCTTGAGCGCACCGGCTGAATTGGCCCGATCGGTGCCACCTCCTGGAACCCGGCCCGAACATGGTTCGTGTCTCGAGGCAGTTTCACCCACAGGGTTATGATGCAACGCAACCGCCGCCTGCAGGCACTTGCAGGCCGGACATCGACGTCAGGGAAGTCTTCTTGAACATTTTGAGGCTCTTCATTGGCCGTTCGCCTGCCGGGTCGCGCAGGACGACCCTGCACAACAACGCCCCGTGCGGCACGAATCACCGCGATGTTGCCTCATGAGCACTGACACCATCCTCGAGACCCGCCAGTTGACCAAGGAATTCAAGGGCTTCGTCGCGGTGGACCATGTGGACCTGAAGGTGCGCCGGGGCACGATCCACGCATTGATCGGGCCCAACGGCGCCGGCAAGACCACCTGCTTCAACCTGCTGACCAAGTTCCTGGCGCCGACCGCGGGGCAGATCCTGTTCAACGGCGAGGACATCACGCACGACGCGCCGGCGCACATCGCGCGGCGCGGCATCATCCGCTCGTTCCAGATCTCGGCCGTGTTCCCGCACCTGAGCGTGCTGGAGAACGTGCGCGTGGCGCTGCAACGCAGGCTCGGCAATTCGTTTCATTTCTGGCGCTCCGAGCGCACGCTCGACAGCCTCAATGCGCGCGCGCTGGAGTTGCTGGCCGAGGTCGACCTCGCGTCCTATGCCGACGGGGTCGCGGTGGAACTGAGTTATGGCCGCAAGCGGTCGCTGGAGATCGCGACCACGCTGGCCATGGAGCCCGAGCTGATGCTGCTCGATGAGCCGACCCAGGGCATGGGCCTGGAGGACGTGAACCGGATCCGCCAGCTGATCAAGAAAGTGGCCGCCAACCGGACCGTGCTGATGGTCGAGCACAACATGAGCGTGGTCGCCAGCATCGCCGACACCATCACCGTGCTGGCGCGCGGCGCCACATTGGCCGAAGGGCCGTATGCCGTGGTCTCGAAGAATCCGGCCGTGATCGAAGCCTACATGGGCAGCGCCGATGCCGAACTGGGGGGCTCCCACTGATGGCCACGCCGTTCCTGGAGATCCGCGATCTGCATGCCTGGTACGGCGAGTCGCATGTGCTGCACGGTGTCAATTTCACGGTGCATGAGGGCGAGGTGATCA
>JANLQZ010000227.1:0-2772 GCA_031368125.1 Betaproteobacteria bacterium | reverse complement strand
CAGATCGCCAACTTCGAGCGCTTTGGTTTCAACGACCGCGCCTCGTCGGTCGTGGTCGCCGGAGAAAGCTGGGAACGCTGGCAAGTGTGCGAAGACGTGCGCTTCGGCGGCCCCTGCGCCGTGCTGCGGCCTGGGCAGTATGCCTCGCTGCGGGCAATGGGCTTGAACAACCGGATCTCGTCGGTACAGGCACTCGCGCGCGAGGACGCGCCCGCCATTCCCCCCACGTCACCCGGGCGGGTGGTTTTTTACGAAAAAGAGGGTTTGCGAGGACGCTCGTTCACGACCCAGACTGAACTGGTCGACTTCAGCACGACCGGTTTCAATGACCGGGTCTCCTCGGTCGAAGTCTTCGGCGCACCGTGGGAGGTCTGCCGCGACGGCGGCTTCGCCGGCCCCTGTATGACCTTGCGCCCGGGCCAGTACCCGTCGCTGACGTCGATCGGACTCAACAACAGCATCTCGTCGGCGCGCTCGATCGGGCGCGACACCGCACCTGCGCAGGTGCCGGCCAAGGTCATCTTCTATGAACAGGAGAGTTTTGGCGGCCGCAGTTTCACCGCGGAAGGCGACGTGCCCGATTTCAGCCGCTACGGATTCAACGACCGTTCGTCCTCGGTCGAGGTGTTCGGCGCGTGGTTCGAAGTCTGCCAGGACGGCGGCTACAGCAGCCCCTGCGCCGTGCTGCGCCCGGGCAAGTATCCGTCGCTGGTCTCGATGGGGCTCAACAACAGCATCTCCTCGACACGGGTCATGGGTCGCGACGGGCGCGCACTGGACAACCGGGTGGTTCCCTCCGCTCCCGCCGCGGCGTTGTACGACCCGCGTCGGCGCGACAACGAGCAGCTGTACGAGGCCAGCGTGACCTCTGTGCGCGCGGTAGTTGGCACACCCGAGCAGCGTTGCTGGGTCGAGCGCGACCAGGTGGCACTGGAACCGGGCCGCTCGACCAATGTGCCGGCCGCAATCGCGGGCGCCGTCATTGGCGGCATCCTCGGCCACCAGGTGGGCGACGGCAGGGGCCGGGACCTTGCCACGGTGGTCGGCGTGGTCGCGGGCGGCGCCTTGGGCGCCTCGGTCGGTCGCGACGGCCGCCCGCAGGCGCAGGCACAGGATGTCCAGCGCTGTACCAGCATGCCGAACCAGGCCCGACCGGAAATGTGGGACGTGACCTACAACTTCCGCGGGCAGGAACACCGGGTGCAGATGACGTCCCCACCGGGAGCAACGATCATCGTCAATCGGGACGGTGAGCCGCGGGTCTGATTGCGGGAAATATCGGAGCGCGCCCAGAACGAAGCACGCCGGTCCAGGATGGCGAACTTCGACCACCTCACCGGGCTGCCGAACTGCATCCTGTTGCATGAGTGCCTGCGCCAGGCGATCGCGCGCGCACGGCATGTCGATCGACGATTCGGAGTCGGTGCTGGACATCATGATGCGGCTCGGCGGGATGGGCGTCAGGATCGCGCTCGGCCATGGCCTGGCCCTGAAGGTCGTGTCCAAGGGCGCGGAACGGCAGGAGCAGGCCGATTTCCCGCGTTGCCTGCCAGCGTCGCCGGTCAAGACGATCGTCAACGGCACATCCGCGATGGCGGTTATGGAAACCGTTGAATCGATCGGTATTTGGCGCGGGCGCGGCGGATGCGACAACCGTCAAAGAATACGGTTGAACCACCACAGCGACAGTGCCGCCGCGGTGATCGCCAATACGGCCGCCGCCAGCGCGAGCAAGCCGGCGAGTTCGGTCTCCTTCTTGTCGACCTGCAGGCGCGTGCTGAGTTTCTCGTAGACCGTCTTCAGCGCGTCGGCATTGCCGGCGTAGAAATACTCCGCCTGCGTCGCCAGCGCCACCGCCTTGAGGCTCGGCTCATCGAGTTTCAGGTACATCGACCAGCCTTCGAAACCGGGCACTTCGCCGTCCACCGTGCCCAGACCCACGGAATAGACACGCACGCCGTGGTCGGCCGCCATCTTGGCCGCCTCCTGCGTGTCCACGCCGGTGGTGCGGCGCCCGTCGGTCAGCAGGACGATGGCCGCCGACTCGTAGGAGCCGGGAGCGACAGGCACGAACTCCTTTTTCGCTTTGGTGCCGGGCTTCTCGTCAATGCTTTTGCCGCGCCTTTGCGCACTGCCGTAGGTCATCTCGCCCAGGTCGATGCCTTCATCCGGAAACAGTTCGGCCAGCGACACCACGATGCCGCTTCCCACCGCGGTGCCGCGCTGCATCTGGAACCGGTCGATCGCCGCCACCAGGTCTTCGCGGTTCAGCGTGGAAGGCTGTACCAGTTGCGCGGACCCGGCGAAGGTGACGATGGCCACCTTGACGTTCCTGGGCAACTCCCTCAAAAATGCCTTGGCGGCTTCCTGCGCGGCCACCATGCGGTTGGGCTTGACGTCGGTGGCGCGCATGCTCAGCGACACGTCCATGGCCAGCACGATGGTGGCGTGGTCGGACGGCAGCGCAATAACCGCCATTGGGCGCGACGCGGCGAACAGCAGCGCGGCGAGCGCCAGCAGGAACAACGCCGGTGGCACATGCCGGCGCCAACCGATGCCGCGGCCCATGGCCTGCTTGATGATCGCCACGCTGGCGTAGCGCAGCGCCAGCTTTTTCTTGCGCCGCAACAGCCATGCATAAGCCAGCACCAGCAGCGGCACGGCCAGCAGCAGCCACAGCAACTGCGGCCACAGGAAGGACAGCGGTAGGTTCATGTCTTCCTCGTGATGGGTTTCCAACCAAGGCGGCCCGAGCCGGAGGCGTTGCCGGCG
>JANLQZ010000212.1:0-1672 GCA_031368125.1 Betaproteobacteria bacterium | reverse complement strand
ACCCGCCTGGCAGAAGACCTGGCGCTGGTGGCCAAGTACCAACCCCCGGTGGTCGTGACCGCGCTGGGCAGCCCGCGCCCCGCGATCGAGGTGGTGCACGCTTATGGCGGGCTGGTGTTCGCCGACGTGATCGGCATCGCGCTGGCGAAGAAAGCGGTCGCCGCCGGCGCCGACGGCCTGGCCTGCGTCTCGGCCGGGGCCGGCGGCCACACCGGCTTCCTGTCGCCGTTTGCCTTTGTCAGCGCGGTGCGCGAGTTCTTCGACGGGTACGTGGTCGTGGGCGGCGGCATCAGCGACGGCTGGGGCGTGGCCGGGGCGGTGGCCTGCGGCGCGGACTTCGTCTACATGGGTACCCGCTTCATTCCCACCACCGAGAGCCTGGCGGCACCCGGCTACAAGCAGATGCTGGTCGACGGCACGCTGGACGACCTGCTCGTGAGCACCGGCGTCACGGGCACTGCCGCCAGCTGGCTCAAGCCGTCCTTGCGCGCCAACGGCATGGACCCGGACAACATGCCACTGGCGCCTGGCCGGCAGTACGACAGCAACCAGTCCTTCGCGGGCAAGAAGTGGATGGACGTCTGGGCGGCCGGCCAGGGCCTGGGAACCATCAAGGCGGTGGAGCCGGTCGCGACCGTCGTGGACCGGCTGGCACACGAATATGCACTGGCCGCAGAGCGCTTGCGCCAATTGCCCTACCCTCCCCATGTTCCCGACCAAAGGAGAGCGTCATGACCGAACCGGTTTTTATATTGGGTGGCTTCCAGACCGACTTCGCCAAAGTCTGGTCCCGCCAGGGGCAGGACATTTCGGACATGACGCGCGACGCCACGCTCGGCGCCCTGGCCGCGTGTTCGCTCGACGCTGCCGCGATCGACAGCATCCACGTCGGCAATGCCTTCGGCGAGCTGCAGCGCCAGCAGGCGCACCTGGGCGCGATGGTGGCGCAGGTGGTGCCCGCGTTGTGGGGCGTGCCCGCGATGCGGCACGAGGGCGCCTGCGCCTCGTCATCCCTCGCGGCGCTCAGCGCCATGGCCGAGATCGAGGCCGGACGGTACGACTGCGTGCTGGTGCTCGGGGTCGAGGAATTCAAGAACCTGCCCGGCGACGTGGCCTCGCAAAACCAGAACGCGGCCGCCTGGCAGGGCCACGAGGACATCGACTGCAAGTTCATGTGGCCGGCCGCGTTCGGGCTGCTGGCGCAGGAATACGAACACCGCTACGGGCTGGACCGCAAGTACCTCAACCGGATCGCCGAACTCAACTACGGCAACGCCAGACGCAACCCGCTGGCGCAGACCCGCAAGTGGAATTTCGATCCCCTGAGCTTCACCGACGACGACGAAGCCAACCCGCTGATCGAGCCGGGCACGCGGCGCCAGGACTGCGGCCAGATCACCGACGGCGCTTGCGCCGTGGTGCTGGCGTCGGCGCAGTTCGCGCACCGGCATGCGCAGCGGCTGGGCACGCCGCCGCAGACCCTGGCGCGCATCGCTGGCTGGGGTCACCGCAATGGCGGCCTCAGGCTCAAGGACAAGTTCGAGCGCAGCCGCGACGCGGCCTATGTGTTCCCGCACGTGCGCCAGACCATCGAGGACGCCTGGCGGCGCGCCGGCGTGCCCGGCATCGACGCCATCGACGGGGTGGAAACCCACGACTGCTTCACCACCAC
>JANLQZ010000168.1:0-3097 GCA_031368125.1 Betaproteobacteria bacterium | reverse complement strand
GGCGTATGTTCGGCCACCAGCGCCGCCACCACGGGAATGACCGCCGCCACGAACAAGCCGGTAGACCCGCGCAGCGCATAAACGACCCACAGACTCTCGATTGCCGGCAGCAACACAAGCAGCAGGCTGGTGACGTACCCGATCAGCCCGATGATGAGAATCCGTCCGCGCCCGAAGCGATCCGAGACGACCCCCCACATCAAGGCGCCCACCAGCACGCCGGCCGCGTACACACCACTGAGAAAACCGACCTGACGCGCGACTTCGGTGGCGGTTGCGCCCGCCATCATGGGGGCCAGCCACCCTGGCAACAAGGGCATCAGCGCGCCGTAGCCGGACGACACAACGAAAACAGCCGCCGCCAGCCAGGCCAATTGCGCTGGCCGCAGGCCGGCAGGCTCCGTCGCCGGCGCGTCCGGGAATGTGCGGGCGGTCATTGCAGTATCGGCGGATAGTCAGCGTGAGGCAGATCGAACCCGGAACGGAGGGTCGCCTCGACCCATTCGACATTCGAGGCAGGCTGCCAGGCCTGTGCGTCTAGGCCGCGGCATGTTGGTGTGCAGGCTCCTGAGGCCTGACGTTCTGGTGCAAATCGATCCGCGTCGGGTTGCTTGACTCCAGGATCGCTTTTGACCGCGCCATCTCGTCCGCCGAACCATGTGCCACGACCAGATATCCGTCCGCCTTGACTGCCTGTTCGTACTGAATGACGCTGTCCTTGGGGATGCCGATGCTGAACAGCGCCGCTCCGAGCGCGCTCAGCCCGCCGAGCAGGACCGCCCCTTCGACGGCGGCAACGACCATCGCAGCCAGGTGGCCGAGCACCATGACCGGGCCGATCACGGGCATGGTCAGAAATACGCCACCGAAGAACAGGCTCCAGATGCCGCCCCAGAATGCGCCGTTCTTGCCCCAGAACTTGATTCGATCACCGATGTTGTAGAAGCCTACAACCTTTTCCTCTGAGTGGTAGCCCTGACCCACGATGCTGAAATGGGTCATGTCGAAGCCACCGCCCGCGAGTTTGCGCACGGCATCCTCCGCATCCTGATGCTGCGTGAACACAGCGACCACGGCGTTATTTTGTCCAGATTGGTTTTCCATTTTCGGTTCCTTGTTGAAAAATTGATTGATAGGTGAATCAGCGCTGACCACACTGCTATGGGTCGAATTCAGCCAGCCATTAATCGTCGTTCACTGTCTTGCCCAATTGGCGCGCGGTTGGTTTCATCGTCAATGTCCTCACAGCAGCACCGGCTGGTCCGGTAGTTCATTCCCGCTGCGACCGTCAGCCGGGAAATGCTCGACGAGGTGATGGGTCACGGCCTGCAAGCCACCAATCACGCCGCCGCCATAATTCGATTGCCTGAACGCCATTTCCATCTGGCGGCAAATCTTGGTCCATTCGTGCGGGCCTACCTTGGCGCTGATTCCGCGATCGGCAACGATCTCCACCGCCCGATCAGCGAGCAACAGATAGATCAGCAAGCCGCTGTTGTCCTGGGTGTCCCACACGCGCAGTTGCGCAAACAGATCGATCGCCCGTTCCCGGGCTGACTGGCCTTTGAACAGCGGCACGCCGTCGAGCGCGCCTTCCACGACGAAACGGATTTCGCCCCTATGTTCGGCCTCGCTGGCCTTGATCACTTGCTCGATCTCACTCAGTGCATCGCGCGGAAATGCCCGCGTGACCTGCCGGTGCGTTGCCATCAGATGCTTCACGATGCGTTTGATCTTCATGCCTACCACCTCCCCGACGCGCCGCCGCCACCAAAGCCGCCACCGCCGCCGCTGAATCCACCACCGCCATAACCGCCTCGGCCACCACCTCGACCCATGCCGCCGTAGTAACCGCCGATTCCATGCCTGCCCATTCCTCCTCCCAGCAAGGTAAAGGCCAGCGCGATCACTCCCGCGACCAGGGCGATCGATACGGCACCCGCAACGAGCCAGGCCAGCACCGCGACGGCGCTGCCGGTGACCAGGGCGCCAGGAACTTTGCCCAACGCGGCGCGCAACACGCCTCCCCCTACGACTGCGAGGATGAAGAGGATGGGAACGTATTGCCCGAGGCTGCCGACATCGCCGATGCGCGCGGTCGCCTTGGCGAGCGATTGCGGCAGTGGCTCGCCGTCCACCACACGCATGACTTGCCCGACTCCCGCTGTGATGCCACCATAGAAATCCTGTTGTTTGAATAGCGGCAGCATGGTCTCGCTGATGATGCGTTTGCTGGTGGCGTCGTTCAGCGCCCCCTCCAGGCCATACCCGACCTCGATGCGTACCGTGCGATCTGCCTTGGCAATCACCAGGATGACGCCGTCATCGACCTTTTTCCGACCGAGTTTCCATTGCTCTGCTACCCGCAAGGCGTATTGCTCAATGGCTTGCGGGGCCGTGGTGGCGACCATCAGCACCGCAAGCTGACTGCCTTTGCGGGCTTCGAACGCGGTCAGGGATTGCTCCAGGGTGGCTTGCTGTTCCGTTGTGAGCGTACCGGTCTGATCGATGACATGCCCGGTCAGGGGCGGCACCGCCACTTGCGCGCCAGCGAGGAGCGACCAGCACAGCGTGAACGCGAACAGCAGTGCCCGGCCCATGCCACCGGCGCTCGGCAACGTGCTCACTTGGCCGCTCCGGACGCAGCGCCTTTGGGCGCGGCAGTTGCGGCGTCGAAGCTGACGCTTGGCGGCCGGGCGGCCTCCTTTTCGTTCTCGACCGTGAAATTGGCCTTTTGTTTGTAACCGAACACCATCGCGGTCAAGTTCGAAGGGAAGGATCGCACCGTGACGTTGTAGTCCTGCACCGACAAGATGTAGCGGTTGCGCGCCACCGTGATGCGGTTCTCGGTCCCTTCGAGCTGCGCCTGCAGATCCCGGAAACCCTGGTTGGCCCTGAGGTTCGGATAGTTTTCCGACACCACCATCAGTCGCGACAACGCGCCCGTCAATTCACCTTGAGCCTGCTGGAACTTCTGGAACGCAGCCGGGTCGTTGATCAATTCCGGCGTGGCCTGGATCGATGTGGCCTTGGCGCGCGCCTCGATCACCTTGGTCAGCGTGTCCTGCTCGAATTTCGCCTCGCCCTTGACCGTGCT
>JANLQZ010000167.1:0-4630 GCA_031368125.1 Betaproteobacteria bacterium | reverse complement strand
CGCCTGGCGCAGGAAGTTGCTCGGTTTGGCGCTATCGGTCGCCGCAGGCGTGCCTGGCTTGTGGGGGAAGGGGGAGGGCAGGCTCATGGTGAGGATTTTAGGGGCGTGCCGGCGTCGGCGACGCGGGGACAACGATCCGGGGCCGCAGCGGGCTTACGTTTCGCAATCCTTGTCACACCTGGCGGGCCATCTGCAGGCGGTTTCGGCGCGTTTAATGAAGACGGACCGCGACGCTGTCCGGTGAAATGTTCTTAAGGAAACTGGCATGAGGATTCGAAGTCGGCTTTATCGACTCGCGGCAGCCGCCGTGGTGGGCGCGTCCGCACTGGTCGCGGGCGGCGCCGCGCACGCGCGCAATGTTTTTTGGTCGGTGGGAGTGGGGTCGCCCGGCGTGCAGGTAAACGCCTCCAACGCGCCGCAGTTGTTGTACCCGCGCCCGGTGGTTGTGGTGCCCCAGCCGGTCTACTACACCCAGCCGGCGGTTGTGTACCAGCCGCCGCAGGTGGTCTACGGGCCGCCGGCCGTGGCGTATGCGCCTGCGACCTACTACGTGCAGTCGGGTTGGGCGGAGCCCGGATACGGGCAGGGATGGCGTCCGCGCCACCACGGGCGCCATGGGAACTGGGACCAGGAGCGCTGGGATCGCGGCGATGACCGGCACGGCTTCGACGGCGCGCAGCGCGGCTACGGCCGGCGGTAGCTCAGGGGTCGCTTCCCCCTACTGACCGAAGCCCCCTACTGACCGAAGCGCGGACCGTTGCGCAGGAAATCCTGTTCCTGGATCGTGCTCTCCCGGCCCAGTACCGCGTTGCGGTGCGGGAAACGCCCGAATTGCGCCACGATGTCCCGGTGCTTGCGCGCGAAATCGACAAAGCCCGCCAGGTCCTTGTCGTGCGCCGCGCCGGCCACCACCCGCAGGGCCTGCATACGGTGGACCGCATCGTCCTGCAAGCGCAGCGATTCGGCGTGGGTCAGCGGCATGGTCAGAAACACACGACCGGCCAGCGGCAGCACCTTGTCCCAGCCGCACGCGAAGGCGTCACGCGCGAGCGCCTGGGCGCGTGCGTCGCCGGCAAAGGCGGATGCCTGGCCGCGAAATACGTTGCGAGTGAACTGGTCGAGCAGTACCACCAGTGCCAGTCGGTCCAGTGCGCTCGACTCCCAGTCGGCCAATCCGCCTGCGGCCGCGTCACGCACCAGATGGCCAAAGCGCGCATCGATGTCCTGGTCCAACTGGGCGCCACCGCCAAACCACAACCAACCGAGGTTCTCGGTCGGCCAGCCCGCCTGCAACCCGTCGCGAAGCCAGAACTCCAGCACTGCCTGAGCATCTGGATGCGCGGGTTGTGTGGCAGCAATATGCATGGGGACCAGGTTCCGATGACCCGCTACATCGCCTTGAACAGGTGCGCGTAGAGCCGGCTGACTGCAAGTCGCTCCGCGCGGCCAGCGAGTTGCAGCCACAGTTTTCCGGCTTCATCCCGCGTGACAGCGCGTATCGCCGGCACATGCACGACCGTTGCACGGTGGACCTGCCAGAACTGCTGCTGGTCGAGTTGGGGCAGCAACTCGCGCAACGGGGTGCGGATCAGGTACTCGCGCTCGGCCGTAAGGACGCGGACGTACTTGTCTGCCGCCTCGAAATAGACCACCTGCTCGACCGGCACCATCTGGATCGTGCTGCCTACACTGGCCTGGATCAGCGTGAGGGGTGCAACAGGTGCCGAGTAGGTGGGTTGCGCCATCAGGTGGCGCAATTGCGCCAGTGCGTGGTCCAGCCCGGTGTCCACCACTGGCGTGCCAGGTGTGGTTGCCACCCGTGACCGGCCGGCCAGTACCTGCTGCAGCTTGGCAACTGTCTTTTGCAGCCGGTGCGCCTGCACCGGCTTGAGCAGGTAGTCCATCGCCTGGGCCTCGAAAGCCTGCACCGCGTACTGGTCGTAGGCGGTGACGAACACCAGCGCCGGAAAGGGCAGCGACTGTGCGGCCGTCGTGTCCCATTCGTCGACCAGTTCGGCCGCGGCTTCCAGGCCGCCCATGCCGGGCATGCGGATATCGAAGAACAAGACGTCGGGCTTGCGCTCCAGGGCGATCTTCACGGCGGACCCACCGTCACCCACCACGGCCACGACGTCGAGTTCGGGCCACACGCGCGCAAGTTCCTGCTGCAGCGCCGCCGCGAGCAGCGGCTCGTCCTCGGCGATCAATGCGGTGGCGGTGATTCCCGGCTTCATGGCAGCGTTATTTCGCCATCGGCATGGTGATGCGCACAGCGGTCCCGATGGCGGTCCCGGCCACAAATTCAACCCCGCCCCGGTCGTCGAAGGCCGTGCTCAGCCGCTCCCGCACCTGCGCCAGCCCGAAGCCGTCGGCCCTGGCGCCGTGGGCCGGCAGGCCCACGCCGGTGTCGCGCACCTCCAGCACCAGGCGCTCGTCCACGCGGCGGGCGCGCACCGTGATGCTGCCGCCTTCCACCTTGGGCTCCAGTCCGTGCTGGATGGCGTTTTCCACCAGTGGTTGCAACAGCAGCGTGGGAACCGGCTGCTCGGCCAGGGCCGACGGCAGGTCCAACTCGTACGCCAGCCGTGGCCCCATGCGCACGGCCATCAATTCCAGGTAATCGCGCAGGCGGTCGAATTCGGCTTGCAGAGAATGGGTGTTGGCGCGCGATGCGCTCAGGGTTGCGCGCAGGTAGGCGATCAGGTGGTCCAGCATGTGTTGTGCGCGCGGCGCATCGGTGCCCACCAGCACGCGCAGGTTGGCCAGCGTGTTGAACAACATGTGCGGTTCGAGCTGGGTCTGCAGCAGTTTGAGGCGGGCCTCCGAGGCGTGGCGTCGCGCCTCGGACATCCTGGTTTCGAGGTAGCTGTGCCGGGTGCGGGTGTAGAAGTAGAACGTGCCGCTGATCCCGGCCATGGCGCTGATCAATATCGATGCGAACAGCTGTGAGCGGCCGGCACCCTGCCACGACGACCAGCCGAACCACCAGTCTCCGGCCAGCGTGCCGAGCAGGTAACCGCCGACAATGCCGCCCAGGCACAACACCAGCACGGCCGGTCCGCGCGGCCATCCGGTTTCCGAAGACGAAGGGAAGAGGTGGCGGCCGAAGTCGATCAGCGCCCAGGTACCGGTGCCGATGCACAGGGAATAGACGAGCGGCAATTCGTACGGTCGCTCGGGCTGGAAGGCATACTGGATGGCCGAAATTGCCAGGCAAAAAGCCATCGTCTGCAGGTAGAAACGCAGCTTCTGGAGCCAGTCGATCTGCATGGTGACAAGGCCCGGACTGCCGCCGCGCTCAACGTTCCTGTTGTTGCCGTTGCAGGCGCTCGCGCTCCTTGCGCACCAGGTTTTCGCGCAGGCTGCTGCCGGCGCCGAGCAGGAACACCGCCACGCCGTGCAACAACAGGCCCAGGCCCCAGCCAAGCGCCGGGTAGATCGTCCATGGGCGCTGCCGCAGGCCGTAGACCGACGCCATGAACATGGCGCCATTGACCAACAGATAGACTGCGGCATGCACGTACCAGCCGAGTTTGGCGCTGGCGCGTTTGCGCGCAATGCGCTCAATTTCTTCCGGTGTCAGCGGCGTGGACATGTTCTTCATTCTAGTTTCCCCACTGCGGGTCGCACGACGCCGGGCGCCGCCTGCCGCGACGCGGTGGCATTGTTGTTGCGGGTTTGGCCCGCGATCGCTGGATCTCGGCCCGCGCCGGGATCACAAGCTGCGCCGTGACCATCAGCAAGCCGGCAGCCCAGGCGAAAGGGTGTCGCAATCGCGCGCATCGCTTCGCGCATGAGCCGCGCTTACCACGGGTCGCGCTGGGTCTGCAGGCGTTGGCGCTCGTGTTGCAGCAGCCGCTGGTACAGGCCGGCGCCCGGCATCGCCAACAACACGACGGCGGCATGGATGGCCAGGCCTAGGCCCCAGCCCAGGGCGGGAAAGATCGCCCAGTGGCGTCCAGTCGCGAGCGCGATTGCCCACAACCCCAGGTTGACCATCAGGTAGACGGTCGCGTGGACCACCAGGCCCATCCGGGTGCCTGCGCGTTTGTGTGCCAGACGGTCGATGTCGGCAGCGGAAAGGGTTTCAATGTTCATCGTGTGTCCCCTGATAAATGAAGGTTTTCCGGTTCATACCGATTGGCGTTCGATCGTCAAGATCCGTTCGGGCTGAGCTTGTCGAAGCCACTCGGCCCTTCTACAAGCTCAGGGCGAACGGTTTATATCTTTGAACACCAAGGCGTATCAGCCCCACGCGACGCTGGCGTGCGCCGGTTCGGCCGGTTTCGCGTGTGTGGCGCGCAGCAACCGCAACATGCGCCCGATGAACACACCGCTCATCGCTCCGTAGAGGCTGGAGACGATGGCGGCGCTGGTGACGTCCTGCGTCAGTGCCGGGTGCAGCGCCAGCACCACCGCAACGGCATAACGGGTCAGGAAGATGCCCATCATCAGGACCAGGGGCTCCCAGCTTCCAGGCAGGCTGAAAGTACGTGTGGACGATTCGAAGCCGACACCGGCCGGCAGATCACTGGAAGCGAACCATGTCACCGTGGCCACCGCCGCACCGAGCCACAGCACCCAGCTCCACTGGGCGGCGTGAAAGACCGACAACGTGCCATGCAGCGAC
>JANLQZ010000144.1:0-11487 GCA_031368125.1 Betaproteobacteria bacterium | reverse complement strand
GGTCCTGGTCGATGCGCGCTGCTACAACGTATTCCATCGCCGTGCAGTGCCGCAAGGACACCATGAGGGATTTCATCCACAAGTGCGAGGATCGCATCCACGGTGTCCTGTCCTGCTTCGACCGCATGCTGTTCCGCGGCTACGGTCGATGGGACCCACGTCTTGATGGGGCGCAGGCAGTCGGTTCCGGGTTTGATGGCGTGGGCGGTTGCAGCGCCACCAACACAATGATAGGGTTGTGTTGTGATTCCCGATTTTGATCCTGTCACTGGCAACCTTCCGAGCGGGGAACACGCCGCCACGTGGTAGGACGTGATTGACCGATTCGGCCACACGCCTTGGCGGCAGCAACTGTTGGCGGGGATGCTCGAAGCGTTGCGCCTGTTGAAGCTTGCAGGCTGCATCCGCGCCTACATCGACGGCAGCTTCGTCACTGCCAAGGAGGAGCCCGGTGACTTTGATGCCTGCTGGGACGCCGAAGGCGTGGACTTCGATCTGGTCGACGAAAGGCTGCTCACCTTTGATCGTGGCCGGGCAACGCAGAAGGCGGCGTTCCTGGGCGAGCTGTTCATCTCCGACGCGCGCGCCGATCCTCAGGGCACGCTCTTGTCGTGACTTCTTCCAGACCGACCGCGAGGGCCGACGCAAGGGCATCGTGGTCATCGATTTTGTTGGACTTGCCATGATCACCAATCAGCGTCAGTACCTCGTCGCACAGGGCCAGGCTGAGCGTTTCCGCCAAGCGCTTGCGGCGTCCGATGCGAAGGGCCTGCATCCCAAGGCCGCGAAGGCGATGAACGCCGGGCTGCGTAGCCAGCTAGACGACATCGAGGCGGAGTTGGCCGAGTACGATGCCTTGAGTCAGGGTCGGGTCACCGAGTTCGAAGCTGAATCGATCGTTGGCATCGGCCAGGCATTGATCAAGGCACGCATCGTTCGCAACCTGACGCAAAAGGAACTCGCTGAGAGGCTGTCCCTGGCAGAGCAGCAAGTCCAGCGCTACGAGGCCACGCTTTACCGCGGCGTGGCGGCTGAGCGGCTGCAGCAAGTCGCCGATGCGCTGCGGCTGCGGGTGCGCGAGATGTTCACGTTCGAGCCGGGCTGACGCGGCTGCGCTGCCAGCGCCAGGCCATCGGTGTCGTGTGAAGTCGCCCGGAATGCGCGCCAACTTCAATGGCTGCGGTCAGCGGCATGGTTTTTGCGCGCCGCCGGGCGTCTTGGCGCTCGAAGGTCTGCGCGCCGACTGTCCCATTAAGGGGTCGCAAGTGACCGTTCCTTGACGGCCATAACCGGTACTTGGCGCACGTCGGGTATCGGGTAGTCCACCACGCTTGGACTCAAGCAATGGCCTCATCGCTGCCGAGCCTTCAACGCGCTGATGGCCAGGCTCTCATCCATCGTCCTTGTGAATGGCCGACAGATACAGCCGCGTCGTCGTCTGTGAGGGTTCGACGCCGAGACGAGTCGACAAGACTCGCTGACAACGTCGAAACGTGCTGACGGCCAGGCTCGGTTGATCCGCAGCAATGTGGCATTGAATCTGCCCCCGGTAGAACTCCTCAATCAAGTCGTCGATCTCGAGCCCGGCTGCGTAGATTTCCTGGGCGAGATCGATTCGATCATGGGCGAGAGCATCGGCTGCCGCAACTGACAACTTCTTCACCAAGGCGACATGCAGCCGCTCTCGCAACTGCAATGCCCAAGGCGCGTCATCCTCACCCTGGAGAAAGGGGCCGGCGTAGATGCGCTTGACCCGCTCGACCAGCGTGCCGCCATCCTCGACCGCCGAGTCGAGCAGCCGCCTAAGGGCCCAGCAGTCGACCCAGCATTCCGTTGTCACGATGCTCAAGTGGCCATCTTGCCTCTTGACCACGTCGGTGCCGACGAGCTTTCTCAGACGAAACAAAGTGGTGGCCAGCGTCTGCTCGCCCGCACCCCCGTCCGACTCTGGCCAGAGCGCGTCGATGACTTTCGACTCCACCACGTCTTGGCCACCGAACGCGATCAGTGCCTTCAGCAAGTTCAGCGGAGCCCTTTGCGCCTTTCCCTTGAAGCTGATGGGCGTCCCGCGGACGACCACGGCGAAAGTTCCGAGCGTCGAAACCTTCACTGGCCACGGCCAGAGGTCACTTCCCACGGCTTCCGGTGGCGGCACAAGTCGACCTCTCTCGATCAACGCATTCACGTACTCGGGCTGGATGCCCCACTCCAATGCCTTTTGGCACACCACAGCCACTGCACTGCGCGGCCAGAAGAAGAAGTGGTGGTAGCCGTGCTTGCTGCCGGCTGCCATCGCCGTGTTGACAAGCGCTGCAGCCTCGTCGCCGCGCCGCAGGCGCATGTAGGCCTCCAAAAGGTCTGCCATCCATAGCAACATCGGGTTGTGGGTCAGCGTGCCAACCGCGCGCCCGGCCTCCAGTTGGCTCAGCCCCTCCTCCTGTTCGCCGCACTCGAAGGTGACGATGGCCAGACTGAGATAGCCCACTGCTTGGAAGTGTGGCAAGCCCATCTGCCTGGCAAAGCCAATGCTCAGTTTCGCGTGAGCCAGCGCCTCGGCGCGCTGGCCACTGAGCCAACACAACCAAGCCTCGCTCAGGTGACGAAGACTCAGTTCCTCTTTGTCTGAAGGGTCGACCATTGCCACACGCCGCTGCAGGAACTCTCGACCACGTTCGAGGTCGCCATTGCTCAATGAGATCGCCGCGCCCTGACCCATGAGAACCTTGTCCCAGATGTGAATGCCCGAAGACCCGGCAATCGCGAGTGCGCAATCTATTCCCTCGATGCACCTCGTCGCGTCACCGGTGTAGAGCGCGTACGAGGACTGCCCAAAGCGCAAGCTCAGCTCGGCGATTGGCGACATCGGAAGTCGAGCAGACTCGTGCTTCAGCAGTTCAAGCTCGGCGCCCGCGTCGAGCAAGTCGCCGTGCCAGACCTCGTCCAGGGTCAGGTACAGCCGGGACAGCAAGCGGAACATCGGGTCGGGCACCACAGTCGCGATGGCTCCGAGCCGCTGCCGCCACATCGGTAGCTCCGCATGCTGGGGCTGGCGAAACGACAGCGCCACGAACATACTGAAGGTCACCCTCGCTTCGACCTCTGCCGACGGGAACTGTGCGTCAATCGCAAGCAAACTTTCAAGGCGCTCAATCCAAACGTCGAGTTGCCTCAAGTCCGAATAGATGTGGAAGATGCAATCCACCACGCCTGACCAGGCCAATAGCTGACCGGCGCGATCTTGCTTGCGCGCAAACAGTTCGAACGCCGCCTCCGAGTAACTGCGCCCTGAAACGGGATCATGCAGCGAGCGGCTGGCGCCCAGCCAATACAGGAGCCACGGGTCGCCTTCGACAAGCCCCACGGGCAAGTGGGCCAGCCACTGACCAAGTGTCGTGTGCCGACCTTGTGACATGAGCGTGGGTGCATGCGTCAACATCAGGTGAACCAGGCGATCCCAGGCCTTGGCTTCCAGCAGGACCTGGACGGCCTCTGCGACCATGCCACGCGCCTCCAGCATCGTGGCCGCGCGCACGCGAATCGCGTGAACTTCGTCCGCCGGCAGATCACTCGTTGCACGATGAACCAGAAAGTCCCGGAACAGTGGATGAAAGCGAAGGGTCGGCGGCCCGTCCAGGCTCACGGTGGTGAACAGGTTCGATTCGGCCAAAGCGGCCAGTTGCTGCGCAGCCGTGGGTGACCCCGTCAGTTCGCTCGCGGCGTCAGCCGGTATCCGTGGCAAGAAGGCCACCCGAAGCAGCAGCGACTGGAGGGCTTCGGGGAACCCCTGAAACACCTCCTGGCCGAGATAGTCGAACAGCAGCGTTCGGGACCCTGCGCCTGCGACGTTGGTGGGTCGCACAGCGTCTGACAGCAGCACCAGCCTCAGTCCTGCTGCCCAACCGCCGCAGCGGTCATGCCACACCTCAGCGGTTTTCCTGTCCAATTCGACGTCATGAACGCCGGCGATTCCAATCACCTCTTCCAGTGTCAGGCTGAGCTGGTCCCATAAAATTGACCGAACTGCCCCGTTTGCCTGGCATCGAGCCAGGGTTGGCGGCGGCCGTGCCCGGCTGGTCACACAGATGTGCGCACTGGCCGGGGTTTGCTCAATCGCAGTGCGGACGATGTCGTGCAACTGGCAGTCCATGTCCGCTTCGTGATAGTCGTCCAACGCGATGATCAGCGTCGGCACGGCAGCAAAGAGTTCGCGAAAGAACAGGCGCGCAAAGCTTGGCACGCTGAACGCTGCATCGCGCGTGAAACGGGGCAGGTCTATGAGCGCTTTGCCCCAGTGGAAGTTGGCGCCAGCCTGCAGGTGGGCGAAGAAGGCAGCGGGATCGCTGTCACCTGCGTCAACCTGGTACCACAGGCACGGCAACGAGCGCGCATTGACGAAACTGGCCATCAGCGCCGTCTTGCCAGAGCCGGGAGGACCTGTGATCCAGGTACAGGCGAAACGGCGGTTCCAGTCAAGCTCGCGGAACAGCCGCTCGCGCAGGAACACCGCACTGCTTCTCGGGCGAGTCGTCTTCGCCGAGCTGATGCTTCCCGGCTGGCGCGCCACTTGGGCCCCTCCGCTTTACTTGTTGTTCTGCGCGATCGGCGCCACCTAATTCGCTGGGCAGCGATCGACTGACCCATTCTGTATCCGCCGCGCCACTCAGGCGCGTAGGTACTGACCCCTACCAGGCAAGAGCGCCGCCCCCCCCCTGAATCGAGGGGGCGCGGCTCGGCGGCCCGAGCATCGGTACACGATCTGTAATGTCACGAGGCATAGGCTTTGCGGGCCATCAACTAGGCGCGCGCCATGAAGACACCGATGGAGAGCTACGTCGTTCGCATCTATCGGTGCCAGACCGGATCGAAGCGGCAGTTGGTCGGCTTGGTGGAAGCGCCGCGGCTGGCGGGGTCGCAGGGGTTCACGAGTGTTGAGCAACTGTGGGAGATCTTGTCCGAACCCAAGTCGACGCTGCGGGCCAGGGTACGAGCCAAGCGCCCTGATCGCGAGGACTCATGAAACTCAGTGCGAGTGGTAGCCGGCGCGGCGAGTTGAGTCGGCAGAGTTTCCAGGCCGTGACTTGAGCGCCGGCGCGACTTCGAGTTCAACCGGATTACAGGAAGACAAGGTCGAGGAAGGTACATGACATCGGTCTGTGCGAATTGCGGCTTAAGCAATCGCGACGAAGCGAAGTTCTGCAAGGGTTGCGGAACGTCCCTTGTCGCATCCCCGTCCAGCCCGGCGGCTCCCGTGCCAGCAGGCATCGCCTGCGTTGCCTGCGGACACTTAAACAAGGATGGCGCGCGGTTCTGCACGAAGTGTGGGGCAAATCAGCTAGGCAGCACGGTCTCGCCGCTGCCGCCACGATCACCACCTCCACCTCCACCTCCACCTCCACCGCCGCCGCCACCTCCACCGCCGCCGCCACAGCCGCCACAGCCGCCGCCACAACCACAACCACCAGTCGCAGCGACGCCGCAGTCTGTGGCGCGTGCCTCTTTGGGTACGCAGGCTGGCGCGACCGCGCGACCGGACCAGGGCACCACGAACGAGAAGCCGGCGGCCAAGCGGTCCACGCTTTGGGCAATTCCCGCTGTCGTGGTTGTTGCCGCAATAGGCGCTGGCGGCTGGTGGATGATGGGCAAGTCCAGCCCGAAGCCGGTCGTGGGCGAGGCTGTGCCCGTCGCGCCTGCCGCGTCGGCAGCCCAAGCCAGCAACGTGCCTCCCCCGCCCGCACAGGCCGCGAGCGCACCCACATCCGTCGCAACACCTGCGGCGGCACCCGATCAATCCGCTCCGGTCGCGTCGCCCACGGCGCAGGCCTCGGCCGCATCGTTGCCACCTGCTGCCGTCGCATCGAGCGCGCCCACGGCGTTGCCTCTCCCGAGTGCCGCCAACCCAGTCGCAGACCGTGAAGCCGCCGACAAGCGCGCCCGGGAAAACGCCGCGCGCGACAAGGCCAACCGCGATGCGAAAGCAAAGGCTCTGGCCGAACAGCGGGAGCGCGACGCCTCACGGCAAGCGGCCGAGCAAGATGCAGAACGCAAGCGCGCCGAAGCGCAGCGGCGGCTCCGCGAGCAGTTGCCACAGCCGGCGCCGTTTGTCGCGCCTGCCACCGCGCCGCCCGCGGCCGCGCCAACCCCGCAAGCGATGACGGCCAAGGAGCAATGCGCCGGCCGCAACTTCATCAGCAGAGCGCTGTGCGAATCGCGAGCCTGCGCGAAACCCGAGCACGAGAACGAGCCGCTGTGCAAACAACTGAAGCGCGACGAGGAGGCGCGCAGGCAGAACCAACAGTAGTTTGGCCATCGCTGGTCGTTGTCATCCAACAGCAAACCTTTTGAGGAGAAGCCTTATGACACTGGTCGTCAAATCTTGGAAGGCCACATCGCACCCGGCCCCGGGTGAGCCGAATGTTGAGGTCGTCGCGCGAGACTCGGGTCTGTTGTCATTTGTGCTGTCGGTCGTTGGCATCGACGCCACCGTCACCCTGCATATCTCGTCGCGGCATGTGTTCCATGAGGAAGGATCGTTGGCCGGCTTCACGCGCAGCTTCGTACCGCTGGAGCATGTGGCACGCACCTTCTACGGTCGGGTGAAGCCCTGGAAGAACACGAGCGGGTTCATGGCGCTAAGCGCTGTTCTCGGCAGCATGGTGGGAGGAGCATGGGGCATGCTGCTCTTCCTCGTCGGCGTCGCACTTTCACTGCTGTACTACTTTCTGAACCGGACGCTGACGATCGGCGTCGTCGACGTGAGTGGTTTCAAGACCAGCTTGACATTCAGTCGTTCCTTGATCGAGGGCCAAGAGATCGACGAAAAGGCGGCGGAAAACGTCATCAGGATCATCGAGCACCTGATCAAACCCACCGAAGGCGCGCTGCTGGGAGACGTGAGCCTGGCCTCCACATCAGGGTCAGGCGCAAAGGCATCCGCAGCGCCGCAGAGCCTGACGGACCTGGGACGCAACCTGGGCCTTGCTAGCCGCTCTGCGCCCCAGGCCGCGGCAGCGGCTGCGGCGGCGCCGACCACTGCGGCAACTGTGGCCAAGTCCAACGGCTGCCCGAAGTGCGGAACAGCAGTTCCTGCGGACGAAGTGTTCTGCGGAAGCTGCGGACACAAGCTGCGCTGAGAACGAATTCGAACCACGGGCGCTGCGGCGGAGCAAGGTGCAACCATGTTGAGCATTGGAAGACGCTGGTGCCGGGTCGTGCTGCTGAGCATGGTCGCGAGCCTGTGCGGCTGCATCGAAGTGGAGCAGCGCCTGCGGGTGCATGACGACGGCTCGGTGAGCCTCAAGGGCACGATGAAGATCGACCCGAAATACGAGGCCGTGGTGCTCCCGAAGCTGAAGGAGGAACTGACGAAGAAGGCGCCACCCGGGTTCCGGATCGACTTCTCGCAGCGTATCGATGGCAAAGCCGCTGTCCTGTATGAAGCCGACGGGGCAGCGGCGGCCGCAATGATGAAGGAGGACGGTTCGACAACCATCACAGTCAGCGACGGCGGCCTTATGAAGAAGCGCTATGAGTACAGGGAAGTCGTTCAGCGCGTGCCCGAGATCCCGTTCCCGAATCGTTTGCTGCTGAGTCTGCCTGGCTCGATCGAAAGCGTCACGGGCGGCAAGAAGACCGCCGACGATACCGTCGAGTTCGACCAAACCCATGCGAAGCGCGGCGATATCTTTGCCGCCACGTCGACGGCGTATGCATTCAGCCTGGGCCGCGCCAACAACATTGCTTCAGACGCGGCGAACCCGAGCCAGGCAGCCTGGTTGATGCCCGTCTCAGTCGGAGCGATCTGCGCCGGCGTGGCGTTGCTGTTGACTGGGTGGTTTCGGGCGCGCCGGGCGGCGACACGATCTGGCGGTGCACAAGTGGCCACCACAACACAGACGCATGTATCGCGTGCGCCCACTCCTGTCGAGCAGGTCGCGTCGGTGTTCTGTACCGAGTGCGGTGCGCCGAACGTGGTGGGCCGCAAGTTCTGCGGCAAATGCGGTCACGCGCTGGGATAGACCATGAACAACCCGCAAACCAGACGTCGCCAGCGCGGCGTGAGCGCGTGGACGATGATCGGCAGCCTGTTGATCGTCGCCGGAATGGCGGGACTTGGCATCGCCGTGATCAAGCCAGGCGGCCGGACATCCGCCACCGCGTCGATCACAACCGCGGGCGGCGCAGCCGCACTGCCGGCCGCAGTCACCAAACCTGCCGCTCCCGGCGAAGCCTCAAGTCAAGTCGGCAGAAGTGGCGCCTCGAGCGGACCTGGCCCAAATCCCAATTGGCATGGCACTTGGCGGGGCGCAACACCCGGTGCTGGGTTGGTGATCACCGCAGCCATGGTGGGCGCATGTAAGTGGGTTAACGCGACCGAGCCGCGTTTTGACGCGGCGTGCGAGGCGGGGTATGCGAAGTCCAGCGTTTCACTCGCCGACATCTCGCGCCGCTTCGAGGAATCAGTGGCCCTGTTTCAACGCGACCCCAGCGACTTCAGCATCTCCGACCCGATTCAATCGCGACTGCTGATCAGTCGCATCAAGCCGGGCAACTATCGTGTTATCTGGATGCAGGACGGCAGCGACTGCGGGATGGGTGACTTGATCACCGACGGCGACTTGATTCTTCGAGTCGTCGATTGCCGGTATCGGCATCAGATTTCGCTGTTTACCAGAGAGCGATAGCACCGTATGTTGGGCCGGCGCGAAGCCCGGCAACGAAAGAGTGGTTGCAAACCGACGGCGTGGCAAATGACTTAGAGGCTGATGGATACATCGCGTGACGGGACCACTGAACAGAGACGCGAATGATTTTTGGAGGAATAGGCAATGACTCTGAAGCCCTGGCTGCTGTTGTGCGCGCTTGCCCTGCTTGCTGTTGGCGGATGCAGTTCGGGAACTTCCGAACAGCCCCCTGCCGACGCCAAGTCAGTGCTGCTGAGCGCTTCTCAAGCGTCGGACATCGGGGTGCAAGTGTCAGCAGTCCAAGACACGATCCTGTCCGTTCCATCCACCAGTTCGATTAGTGCGTCAATGGCACCCGGGAAGACTCTCCTGCTGCCGCCAGGCACAGATCCCCGCTTTCCTCTGGGATTTGCCGGAAAGGTCTCATCGGTCGAAACCAGGGCGGACGGATCGAAATTGGTCACTCTGGCCGCAGCCACATTGGCAGATGCAGTCCAGAGTTCAAAGATCAGTCAGGCCGCAGTTGCGTTGGGAGCCGAGAACTTCGTTGGCGTTCTGTCCCCGGCCGCAGTTAAGCCGGCTCCAGGTGCCAAAGTCAGCGCCTCGCAATTGAGAGGCGACGTGTCGGCGCTCGGTGGCGCCTTGGTTGTCAGGCCTGCCAACCCCAACTTTTTGCGACGTGCATTGAGTAGTGTGTTGCCTGGCGGCGGAACGATTGATGCGGGGTCAATTCAACTCAATGTCGAACTCCAGGCTGCTGAAATCGTAGACAACCCCTCACTACTGAAACCCTATGGCAGTGGCGCGAATGCCAAGATTGGTCTGAGCTTGAAGCTGGACAACCTGAAGCTGACGGAGAACCATGAGTTTGGCAGCAGCGTCGCTGGCTTGCCGATAGGCCTCAAATCGTTGGATCTTCATGTCGAGGGTGATTTATCGGCCGATCTCAAGTTTGTCGGTGGTGCTGAGGCCCGCCTTGGATTTTTCAGTCGCGCGTGGAAGGAGGTTGAGGACCAGAGCGTGAGCTTGCTCGGAGTGTCAGCCAAGCTCACGGGGCTGGATAGCAAAGATAAGGTTGGGAAGTTTCCAATCGCAGGGCTGGTGTTCTCGTTGCCTTGCACCGCGACAGTAGGTTGCCCGATACAGACTGGTACGACACAGACGCCGCTTCGAGCTGCCAAAGCCGGGGGGGTGATTGTCTGGATCTACCTGATGGCCGACGGAACCATCAAGGTTGACGGAACAGTTGGCCTTGCCCGTGTGAATAACCTTCACTTTCTCGCCGGGATGCAGATGCCTGAGGGGGGTAACCTAGACAAGACGGCCGCGTTCTCACATTCTTCAGTCGGGAATGTCGTCGACGCTCCCTACTACGAAGGGACTGTCGACGTTACCTGGCGTAGCGGTATTGCCATTGATGTCGACTTCTTCGCCTTTGGCATCAGGATCGCCAACACGTCGGCTGCGGTGTTGAACCAGGCGACGTTGGCCTTGACGGGCTCTGTCGCTCACAGTTGGCCCGCCTTGACTTCGCCTTGGGTTTGGACAGGGAGTGCTTGTGCCAGCGCTCAAGTTGATGCTGGATTGATGGTGGCCGCTAGTTTCAATCTAGGTGCGGAAGTCAATACACCATTTGGCAAGGCGAGCGGTGGCTTCGCTTACTTTGGCCAGTGGCCATCCGACGCCGAAATCGCAACTCCGGGCTGGCACGGAATTCCCATTGGAAGCTTTGGAACATGGTATTCGGCCGCGCCATTGACTGCTTGCTGGCCAGCCCCAGTAGCCAGCAGCGTGGCTGCGACAGCGGCGGGCAATACCGTCACCATCGCTGTGTCGGGCACCAATTTGCCGGACGACCTATCTCTGATCTTGACCAACCCGGGATCCTGCGCGGGACTGCATCTCCTTGCGAGTGGAGGCAACCTCGTGACGTACGCATGTACGCTGCCGGCTGGCGGCACCGGCGCCTTGAACTACCAACTGACTTCGGCGAAGGCAGGGAATCTTGATACGAGCGCGTTGAGCGGTAGCATCGTTCTGGCGCCGGTGATTTCAGCCCACCCGCAAGGCACATCGGTGGTGAGTGGACAGCCAGCGGCGTTTACCGTGGCGGCAAGCGGAGCAAGCCTGAGCTACGAGTGGAGAAAGGGAAGTGCCGCGAGCGGCGTTCCTGCGCCCGGTGCGACGAACAGCCCCACCTACACCATCGCGTCGACCGCGCTTGCTGACAACGGCAGCAGCTATTTCGTGATCGTGCGCAACTCGGCGGGGTTTTCCACAAGCAACCCAGCAACGCTGACGGTCACGAACACAACGGTCCCACCATCGCTCATGACCCAACCACGCGATGTTTCGGTGAACGTCGGACAGTCGGCAGCCTTTAGCGTGACGGCAACGGGAACCACTCCGAGGTATGAGTGGAGGAAAGGCAATGCCACGAGCAGTGTGCTAGCGCCTGGCGCAACAGACAGCCCGACATACACGATCCCATCAGCCGTGCTCACGGACAACGGCAGCACGTACTTTGTGATCGCGCGCAATTCGGCTGGTGTCGCCAGCAGCAGCTTGGCGACGCTCACCGTTACCGCAGCCATGATCGCCCCGGCAATCACGACGCAACCGCGCGCAGTGACGGTGAATGTCGGACAGTTGGCGGCCTTTAGCGTAGCGGCGACCGGAATCAATCTGAGCTACGCGTGGAGAAAGGGCAACGCCACGAGCAGCGTCGCCGCGCCAGGAGCAACGAACGGTCCCTCATACACCACGCCTGCAACGACGCTTGCCGATAACGGAAGCACCTATTTCG
>JANLQZ010000127.1:0-2695 GCA_031368125.1 Betaproteobacteria bacterium | reverse complement strand
GCAGCTTGCCGATCTGTACGCCGGCGTCAGGATCGAGGCGTTTTCCCCGCAGACGCCAACCACGGTGGCGGCCCTCAAGCGGATGGTCGATGCCGACGCGCAACGTGGGTATGGCATCAGCCAGGGCGGGTACGACGCCGGCATATCGACCGTCGCCGCGCCGGTATTCGACGAGCACCACAAGGTGGCCGCGGTGGTGAACGTGACGGTGTCGGCCAATCGCATCGAGCCGCGCACGATGGACAACCTGGTGGCGCAGGTATGCCAGGCGGCGGCCCGGCTGTCGCAGCGCCTCAACCATCTGCCATCTGCCGCCAGGCGGCCACCCGCGCGCCCGCAAGGCGATGTTCCAAAGAAGACGGACCTGGTTTCAGGTCGTGTCGTGTCAAAAAGCTGATTCCATGACAAACAGTTCTGCGTCGATCACGGTAGGCGAACTCGCCGTGCGTTTCCTGGAGCAATGCGGCACCCGTGCCGCATTCGGCGTGATCTCGATCCACAACATGCCGATCCTGGACGCCTTCAACACGCGCCAGCGGATCCGCTTCGTCTCGGCCCGTGGCGAGGCCGGCGCCTGCAACATGGCCGACGCTTATGCGCGGGTCACGGGCACTCTGGGCGTGTGTGTCACCAGCCCCGGTACCGGTGCCGGCAACGCGGCCGGTGCGCTGGTCGAGGCGCTGACCGCGGGCACCCCGATGCTGCACCTGACCGGGCAGATCGAGTCGCCCTTTCTCGATCGCGACCTGGGCTACATCCACGAACACCCGGCGCAACTGGCAATGCTCAAGGCGGTGGGCAAGGACGCCTTTCGCATCCGCAATCCGGCCACCGCACTGGCCACGCTGCGCGAAGCGGTCCGGATAGCGCAAACACCGCCGTGCGGGCCGGTCAGCATCGAAATCCCGATCGACGTGCAGAAGATGCTGCTCGACCTGCCACCCGACCTGCTGCCGGCGCCGAGGGCGACGGTGCAGCCGAGTCTGGCGGCGGTCGATGCACTGGCCGGGCGCCTGCTCCAGGCCAGACGCCCGCTGTTGTGGCTGGGCGGTGGTGCCCGAGGCGCGGCCGCCGCGGTACGGCGCCTGGTGGACATGGGCTGGGCCGTAGTTTCTTCGGTACAGGGCCGCGGTATCGTGCCGGAAGACCACCCGCAAACGCTGGGCTCGTACAACCTGCAGCAGCCGGCCGAAGACTTCTATCGCACCGTCGACGCCATGCTGACCGTGGGCTCGCGCCTGCGCAGCAACGAAACGCTCAATTACAAGCTGCCGCTGCCGGCCACGCGTTACCGCATCGACGCCAATCTGCTGGCCGACAACCGTGGTTATGAGAGCCAATGCTTCGTGCACGGCGACGCGCAACTGACGCTCGACGCGCTGGCCGACCGGCTCGAAGGCCGCATGTTGGTCGATCCGCGACTGGCCGCCGACGTCCAGCGCGCCCGCGCCGCGGCCGCAACGCTGGTGGACGGCACGCTCGGTGCGTATACCAGGCTCAAGGACACGCTGGGCCAGGTTGCCGGCCAGGACATCTGGTGGGTGCGCGACATCACCTTGTCCAACAGCATGTGGGGCAACCGCGCGCCGGTGCTCAACCACCCGCGCGCCGGGGTCCATGCGCTCGGCGGCGGTATCGGCCAGGGCCTGGCGATGGCCATTGGCGCGGCGATCGCCGACAGCACCCACCAGCTGGGCCGCAAGACCGTGGCGCTGGCCGGCGACGGCGGCTTCATGCTCAACGTGGGCGAACTCGCCTGCGCGGTGCAGGAAAACGCCAACCTCGTGCTGCTGCTGATGAACGACAGCCGTTATGGCGTGATCAGGAACATCCAGGACGACATCTACGGCGGGCGCCACTGCTACGTGGAATTGCACACGCCCGACTTCGCCCGGTTCTGCGCCAGCCTGAAGGTGACCCACTTCCGTTTGGGCGGGCCAGAACAAGCGCGCGACGTGCTCACTCAGGCATTTGCCGCGAGCGGCCCGGTGGTGGTGGAAGTGGACATGCAGGCCTGGGGGCCGTTTGCCGCCAAATTCGCCGGCCCGATCGTCAAGAAGGACTAGCGGTTTCCATGCGCAAGCTCACACTGATCGGTTTTGGCGCCATCGGGCGCGCGTTGTATGCGCGCCTGCAGGGGCATGCGCATCTGCTGGTGGACTCGGTCGTGGTGTCGCCGCACAGCATCGCCGAAGTCCAGTCCCTGGTGGCCCCTGGCGTCAAGGTCATGGTCATGGTGCCCGACGACGCCTACCTGCTGCTGGAGTGTGCCGGCCATTCGGCAGTGACGACCCACGTGCTGCAGGCGCTGGAGAACGGCGTCGAGTGCGCGGTGTTGTCGGTCGGGGCCTTGTCCGAACCGGGCTTGCCCGAGCAGCTGGCGGACGCGGCGCACCGCGGCGGCACCCAGATCCACCTGTTGCCGGGGGCCATGGGCGGCATCGACGCGATCGCCGCGGCCCGGCTGGCGGGCCTGCACTCCGTCATGTACACCGGGCGCAAGCCGCCGCAGGGTTGGCGCGGCACACCCGCGCAACAGCTGCTCGACCTGGACGGGCTGACCGCACCGACCGTGATTCTGGAAGCCAGCGCCCGTGAAGCCGCCCGCCTGTACCCGAAGAACGCCAACGTGGCGGCCACGATTTCGCTGGCTGGCCTGGGGCTGGACACCACGCGCGTGCGCCTGATCGCCGAC
>JANLQZ010000112.1:0-1928 GCA_031368125.1 Betaproteobacteria bacterium | reverse complement strand
CGTCATCTGGCAGGCGATGAACTTGACTTCGCTCTCCAGGCAGATGTCGCGCAGTTCCTGCAGCGACGCCACACCCTTGGACTTCATCTTGTTCTTCATCATCATGGTGGCCATGGATTCCATGCCGGGCAACATCTGCACCATGACCGGCATCGGCACCGGCATCGGCATGGCCGGATTGGCCAGCGGGCTGATCTTGACGTCGTCCAGGCTCTTGCGCAACAACTGCAGGCCATAGAAGGTGAAGAAGATCTGCACCTCCCAGCCCAGTGCCGCCGCGGTGGACGCCAGGATAAAAGGCGGATAGGCCATGTCCAGCGTGCCTTTGGTGGCGATGAGTGCCATTTTCTTGGTTGCCATGGGTGGTTTGCTCCGGGGTTGGAATGGTCGGTTGCTGCGCTCTCAGGCCTTCTTGAGATAGAAGATGAACTTGCTGTTCTCGCTGCCCTGCTCCAGCAGGGCGTTGCCGGTCTGCTCGGCGAAGGCCGCCATGTCACACACCGAACCGGGGTCGGTGGCCACGACGCGGAGTACCTGGCCCGACGCCATATCGGCGAGTGCTTTCTTGGTCTTGACGATCGGCAATGGGCAGGCCAGCCCGGAAGCGTCGAATTCCTTGTTGAAATCCATGGTGGTTCTCCAGTCGTTGGTGGGGTGTGGCTCGGCGCACCCTGGGAGCCACGCGGTGGCGCCAGGCGCAACCCGATTCTCGGCCATCCACGGTGAAAGGATTCTTGAATGGCGGCCCGCCAGCGTCTATCACCGCGAAGGATGAGGGGGTGTAGCCCTTATGGGTAATACGCAATGCGTGCTTTTCGGTAAGACTGGCGAGTCTGCGGCGCCGGCCACCAGGCACTCGCTGTGTTGCGTGCCCAGGGGCCCGTCGCGCGTCGGACGCATGAAAGGAGACAACATGAAAAACGTAGCTGCTGGAGTTCTGGCCGGCCTGCTGGGCATGTTGCCGCCGGCCTTTGGTCAGGGTGCTTCGATATTCGTCGGTGCTGATATTGCGCTGGGCCAGCGGCTGATCGCCGAACACAAGTGCGTGGCCTGCCACCAGCAGAAGGTCGGTGGTGACGGCAACGCGATCTACAAACCGGCCGGTCGCATCAACAGCGCCGGTTTCCTGCGCGGCATGGTGGAGCAATGCAATACGGAACTCAATCTGGGCCTGTTTCCGGACGAGGTCACGGCGGTGGCGGCGGTCCTGAACCGCGACCACTACCGCTTTCGATGAGGCGCGGCATCAGGGTAAACCCCGGCGCGTAATGGGTGCAGAGTGTATATATTCGTATATGCAAATATGATGACTTACAAGATTCCAAAAACCTCCGGATTGGAAGCTGCCGCGGCGCAACGGGTCGGTGGCGAAACCCTGCCGCGCTGCGCCGGTCTGCCAACACATCGCGCCGCCGCGTGGCTGACGGAGACTGCATGACACCGGACCCTGTCCATGCGGGGCGGCTGCGGCGTGCGCCGGAGGGTTTCCTGGACGCGGCAGGCGTCAAGGCCGTGTTTGCCGAAGCCAGGTCCGGGCGGCGCGACTTCATTCGCCATGCCTTTGCCGCCGCCGCCGCCGGTGCGGCCGCACCGATGGCGCTGGCGCAGGCCAACCCGGTTCCGCCGAGCGGGGGCGACCCCAATATCCTGGAACTGCCCGAACACACCAGGGGATTGGGGCAGGGCGTGGCGACCGAAGGTTACGGACGGCCGTCGAAATTCGAGTCCAACCTGCAGCGCCGCCAGAGCCCGGGCCTGACCCAGACCACGCAGTCCTCGGTGTCGTTTGCGCCAATGCAGTCGATGTTCGGCATCGTGACACCCAGCGGCCTGCATTTCGAGCGCCATCACCAGGGCTGGTGGGACATCGACCCGTCCAAACACCGCCTGATGGTCAACGGTTCGGGGCCGGGCATGGTCAGGACACC
>JANLQZ010000108.1:0-2663 GCA_031368125.1 Betaproteobacteria bacterium | reverse complement strand
TTCGGCGATCTTCGTCACTGCCGGATGCAGGTTGAGCTGGTTGACGGCCGGGCCGCCGGGCAGGTCGTTGACCGCGTGCGCCACCGTCAAGGCGGCGCTGCTGCCCCACGCACAGGCCACCAGCACCGGGGAGCCCAACTTGGCCAAAATGCTCTTCTTCATGTTCACTTCTTTTTTGCCTAAATATTCCGAACTGTTTCCGGCTACCCACTACGCGTCCAACGGCCGCGCGGCTAGGCGAAACGCAGCGCCATCCTGATTTCGCGGGCCAGCACCGGCCGCAGCTCCGGCCGCACGAAACGACCGATCTGCACCTTCTGGCCATGCGCGGAAAGTTCGATCAACGAACTGTCGGCAGCGCCCGGCTCGACTCTCACCCAATCACGGCGGAACTCGGAACGCTGGAGCTTGCCACCGTTTTCCAGTTCAACGACCAATTGCTCCCCGGCCAAGTGGATTGTCTCGCCATCGGTCGCGTGCCTCGCGTAGACCGCAAAGGCCGCCCCGACTGCGATCAATTCAACCCAGGCAAACGGCAGCACGAGTTTGGCGCCTTGCAGCCAGAACACCAGGCCGATGCCCAGCGACACCACACACATCGACCCGTACAGCCAACCCAGCTGCCGGGGTGTCACCGAGCAGTTGCGCCGCAAAAACCATCGGATGTTTTGGCCCTGTACCGTTGCGAAGCGAAAAACCAGATTCGTCACGCGTATTTCCACCCCAACGCCGCGCCAAACGAGCCTGACGCGGCAAGAACACCGGGAAAATGCCCTTGGTTCACCTGCGGAAGATTGTAGCCGACCGACCCGGGCGCCGCGGCCCGCACCGGGATTCCCCGGGGCAGTCAGTGGCGATCGACCGATGCCGCTCTGCCTTGCCGCAAGGCCCTGCGCATGTCGTCCAGCGACAGCGATGTTTGCGCGCGCACATCCAGGCGCGGGCGGGCCTTGAGGGCATGGCCGTAGATGACCTCGAACGTGAGCGGCAGGCGTTGCGCTGCGGCGCCCTCACCGCGGTGCCGTCCCACGGCCGCGAGCAGTTGCGCGCGCCATTGCCTGCCGCGCAATCCGGGAAACCGTGCCGGATGCAAGTTGCGGCCGAGCGCGCGCAATTCGTCGAACAGCCGTTCCCCGCTCTCGAATGTCAGCGTGATGCGCTCCATGTCCATCACCGGCTCGGCGAATCCGGCATGCACCAGCATGTCGCCCCAGTCATGCATGTCGGTGAACTCATGGGCTGGGGGCGGCCATCCGAGGACGGCGTACAGGTCGCGCAGTTCTCGCAAGGTGTCCGGGCCCAGGCAGGAAAACATCAGGAACCCTTCGGGCGCGAGCGCCCGGTGCCATTGGGCGATCAGGCTCTGCGGGTCGGCGGCCATGTGCAGCGCCATGCTGGACCACACCATCTGGACCGCACCATCGGGTGGGACGCCAAACTGCGGCGGCGGCCCGAGCCAGCGCGACGGGCGCCACCACGGCACACCGAGCGCCAGCCTTGCCACGCGTGCCCGGGCTTCGCACGGCTCGACCACAAAACACCTTGCCGCCGGGTAACGGCGCCGCAACGCCGCGTGGGCCAGCAAACCACCGCGCACCGGTTCCCAGTCGGCCCATGCCTGCGGTTGCATCTTGATCCATTGCAGCCGCTCCTCCATCCGGCGCGCAACTTCTTCATGCAGCCACGGCGACACACTCTGCGGCCGCTTCGCCCAGCGCTGCGCGGCAAGCGGGTCGATGGTGGGCGGACGCTGGTCGGGCATGGATTGGGGCGGCGGGTATATTGGTTCGATGTTTCGCGGCCTGCTCAAGAGCATATCCGACCGCTTGCCGAGCCAGTGCGCGGTGTGCCACGCCTGGCCGGCACACGCGGTGTGCGAAGCATGCACGGAACGATTCGCCCAACCGCAGCCGCGTTGCCGCACCTGCGCGTTGCCGGTGACCGCGGGGCTGGACCAATGCGGCGCCTGCATCCGCACGCCCACTGGGCTGGACGCCTGCCTCGCGGCGGTGACCTATGCCTATCCCTGGTCGCGCTTGATCGTCGAGTTCAAGTTTCGCGCCCGGCCGGGATGGGCGTCCAGTTTTGCGACGCTGCTGCGCAGCACGCCATGGGTCGAACCGGCGTTGGAAGACGCCCGTTTCGTCGTGCCGATGCCGCTGTCGGCCGAGCGCCTGCGTCTACGCGGCTTCAACCAGGCGCTGGAGTTGGCCCGCCACTTGGCGCCTGGCAAGACCGAGCACGGCCTGCTGTTGCGGATCAAGGATACGGCGGCGCAAAGTGGCCTGCCACGCGCGCAGCGCCTGCGCAACGTGCGCCACGCCTTCGCGGTCGAACCAGTACGCGCGGGGCTGTTGGCAGGCGCCAAAGTGGTGCTGCTGGACGACGTGATGACCAGCGGCGCTTCAATGTACTCCGCAGCAGGCGCTTTGCGCAATGCCGGCGCCACCCGTATCACCGGCATCGTGCTGGCGCGTGCCGACCTCCACGCGGACGACGCGCAAACGTGACCGCGCAAAATCGCAACCCATGTTCCATATCGTCCTGGTCCAACCCGAGATCCCGCCCAACACCGGCAACGTGATCCGACTTGCGGCCAACACCGGCTGCACCCTGCACCTGGTCGAACCGCTGGGATTTTCAATGGACGACAAACACATGCG
>JANLQZ010000067.1:0-1548 GCA_031368125.1 Betaproteobacteria bacterium | reverse complement strand
TACGACGAAGCGATGCTGCTGGATGCGAGCGGGTTCGTCAGTGAAGGCGCGGGCGAGAACCTGTTCGTGGTCAAGGACGGCGTGGTCTACACGCCCGACCTGTCGGCCGGCGCGCTCAACGGCATCACGCGCAACACCGTGCTGCACATCTGCAAGGACCTGGGGCTGGAGCTGGTGCAAAAACGCATCACGCGCGACGAGGTCTATATCAGCGACGAGGCCTTCTTCACCGGCACCGCGGCCGAGGTCACCCCGATCCGCGAACTGGACCGCATCGCGCTGGGCAGCGGCACACGCGGGCCGATCACCGAGAAGATCCAGAGCGCGTTCTTCGACATCGTCAACGGCCGCAATCCCAAGTACGCCCACTGGCTGGCCAAGGTCTGAGGCCATGGACAGGATGCACGTTGAACTGCTGGCCCGGGACCTGAACGCACAAGGCGGGGTGTTTTGCCCCAGCCCCAAGGCCGACATGAAGCTCTGGAACAGCCACCCCAAGGTCTACCTGGACGTGGCGCACACGGGCGAAGCCAAGTGCCCCTACTGCGGCACGGTCTACAAGCTGCGGGCCGGCGAGCACTTCGGCGCGCACCACTGACGGGCGGGTTCGCGGCATTCACGGCGCAGCTTTTCATTGCTGCGAAGCCGGTCTGCCTCAAGGAGCTTTCCATCGATGAGATTTGGGCGCGCAGGGCAAGGTGATGCCGGCCGACATCCGGCACTGACCAATCCGGTAGTCCGACGGTTTGACCCTCCGCAATATCAGATCGGTCGTGGTTTCGGGTCAAAAAAAGTTCCGAAGGCCTCGCAGGCATTGGCTCTCCGGAGTTTCTCGGGCCAACAGGGTTGAAAAACCCCGGCGGGCAAAAAAAAGCCACCTCGCGGTGGCTTTTGAAAGTCCCCGAAGGGACGTCGTTGGAAACTCTGGAATCGCGCCCGCGCCAGTTTCCTTTTCGGGCTTTTGCGACGGCTTTCTAGTCGGACGTGAACTGTGACAGCAGTTAGCCGCAACTCTAGCGGCAGCGCCTTGGTTTGGTCATCGTCTGTGTGCAGGATGACCGCGTCATATTTCCAAAAACCGGAAATATTTTTGGTTGTCAGGAGTGGTTCGGCGTCCCGCCGGCCGAAATCGCGGGCAGGCGCACCACAAAACACGCGCCGCCGCCCGGGCTGCCGTCGCAGCGCACGGTGCCGCCGTGCCGGCCCACGATCGACTTGACAAGCGCCAGGCCCAGACCCACGCCGCCGTCACGTTCCGAGGCACCCGGCAGTCGGTAAAAGGGCTCGAAGATCCGTTCCCGCAGAGCGACCGGCACACCCGGCCCGTTGTCGCAGACGGTCATGACGGCGCTGCCGTCGTCCTGCCCCAGCGTCAGCGTGACCTTCCCCGCGGCATGGCGTTGGGCGTTTTCCAGCAGGTTGCGCACGGCGCGGCGCAGCAACCTGGCCACCCCCTGCACCACCAGGCCGCCGGTCTGGTCACCAGCGTCGAGATCGGCGTCCAGGCGCGCGCACTCCTCGGCCGCCAGCCCGATCAGGTCGACCGGC
>JANLQZ010000060.1:0-2342 GCA_031368125.1 Betaproteobacteria bacterium | reverse complement strand
GCCGCAGATGCCACCGCGGGCCACGTCGAATGCCACCGCGTCCAGCGCCAGGATGCCGCCAAAACGCACCGTGACGCCGCGCACGCTCAACAGCGCCTGGTCGGCGCCGGTCACGGACAAAGCTGGCGCCGCGCAGCGGCGGATTCAATCGGGAGTTGCACCAGGAGCATGCGGCATGGTAGCTGCGGCGCAGGACCGACCGCACCCGTAATTACCCTCGGCGCAGGGCGCAGGAGGGCCGCGCCGGGCCGCCCCCAAGCACGCTCGCACCGCAGCTCGCACAGCGTTGGTACCCCGGTGAGCGCGGTCGCGGGCGTCCGGCAGTGCCGATATCGGCCCCAGAGCGGCCGTCGAGTCGAGGTGGCCGAAGCTTGACCCATCTCAAAGCCCTACCGTCCGCAGGCGATTAACCTTCAGTTTTCCGCCGTTGGCGATGACTCGCCCGTATCGCCACCATGACAACGCATCCCCAGTCACTACCCCATATCGAAGCCAGTTGCGCCACATGGCTGCGCGAAGGTGGCCTGCGGCCGCTGGCGCTGGCCGGGCGCACCCTGCTGCCGGTCGTTCAGGGCGGCATGGGTATCGGCGTGTCGGCCAAGCGGCTGGCCGGCAGCGTCGCGCGGCTCGGTGCCGTCGGGACCATCTCGTCGGTGGACCTGCGCCGCCACCATCCGGATCTGATGGAGCGCACGCGCGGCCTGGCTCCAGGATCAGCGGCCCGGGATGCCATCGACGCTGCCAATCTCGAAGCGCTCGAGCGCGAGATCCGCGCCGCGCGGGAATCTGCCCAGGGACACGGGCTGCTGGCCATCAACGTGATGCGTGCCGTCACCGCCTACGGCCCCTCGGTCACGCGCTCGCTCGAGTGCGGAATCGACGCCGTGGTGGCCGGCGCCGGCTTGCCGCTCGACCTGCCCGAACTGGCCCGGGACCATCCGCGCGCGGCCCTGATCCCGATCCTGTCGGACGCGCGCGGCGTGCAACTGTTGGTCAGGAAATGGGAGCGCAAGAAGCGGCTGCCCGAGGCGATCGTGATCGAACACCCCGGCCTGGCCGGCGGCCACCTGGGTGCGGCAAAAATTGCCGACCTGACGGACCCCCGCTTCGACTTCGAGAACGCCATTCCGCAATCGCTGGCGTTCCTGCGCTCGGCGGGGGTAGAGCGCGAGGTACCGCTGATCGCCGCGGGCGGCATACGCAGCTTCGAGGACATCCGCCGCGTGCAGTCGCTGGGCGCCGCCGCCGTGCAGCTGGGCACACCGTTTGCGGTGACCGAAGAAGGTGATGCGCACCCTGAGTTCAAGCGCATCCTCGCACAGGCCAGGGACGAAGACATGCTGCAATTCACCAGCGTGGCCGGGCTGCCGGCGCGCGCCGTGGGAACACGGTGGCTGCGCGCCTACCTGAAGATCGAGGACAAATTGCAGGCGGTGGCCCACGTCAAGGCGCGCTGCACCAAGAGCTTCGACTGTCTGGCACAGTGCGGCCTGCGTGACGGCCTGGCCGGCTGGGGACAATTCTGCATCGACAACCAGCTCGCCGCCGCGCTGCGGGGCGACGTCAGGAAAGGCCTGTTCTTTCGCGGCGTCGGCGCCCTGCCCTTCGGCGACCAGATCCGCAGCGTGCGCGAGCTGATGCAAAAGCTCCTGACGCCGACGATCACCGCGCCGGCGCCAGGGACGACGACGATGGTGACGGCAGCCGGTTGACGATGCTTCGACCCATGATGGCAACACCATCGGCCAGGGCTTGTCATCCCGGGCCTGACCCAGCCACCACACCACCGTGACAACCGATCACCCATGGCGATGAAACCGCAAGCCGTTCCCGTGCTCAACATCCTCGAGCCCGCGTCCCGCATCGCACACGGCATGCCCTTGTTGCGCCTGGGTTTCCGGCCGTTCTACCTGTGTGCCGCCGTGCTGGCAACACTGGCGGTGCCGGTCTGGGTGCTGGTGTTCCTCGGACTGCTGCGTTGGTCGCCCGCGCTGCCACCACTGCTGTGGCATGCACACGAGATGTTGTTCGGATTTGCGTCCGCCGTCATCATCGGTTTCCTCCTGACCGCCGGCAAGGCCTGGACCGGCCTGGGCACGCCGCGCGGACCGCGATTGGGCGCGCTGGTGCTGTTGTGGCTGGCAGCGCGTATCGCCGCGCTGCTGGCGCCCTACCCGGTCTATGCACTGCTCGACGTGCTGCTGCTGCCGATCGTGGCGGCCGTGCTGGTGCGCCTGCTGCTGCGCGCCAACAACACGCGCAACCTGCCGCTGGGCCTGATCCTGGTGTTGCTGGCGCTGGCGAATCTGGTCTTCCACCTGGCGTCGCTGGGTCTGCTCGCG
>JANLQZ010000051.1:0-1786 GCA_031368125.1 Betaproteobacteria bacterium | reverse complement strand
GCCCTGGCACACGCCAGGTACGACACGTCGGTATGGTGCTTGTGCGTGAACACCGGGTAGGCGGGCAGCCCCATCTCCTGGGCGCGCTTGATCTCGGCATCCCAGTACGCGCCCTTGACCAGGCGGCACATCAGGCGGATCCTGTATTTGCGCGCGAGGGCGGTGATGTGTTCGATCAGCTCGAGCGCGCGCGTCTGGTAGGCCTGCATGGCCAGGCCGAAGCCGGTCCACTGTGGGAAATGCTGCGCCACCCTGGCAGCCAGTGCTTCGAACACATCCAGCGACAGTTCGAGCCGGTCGACCTCCTCGGCGTCGATGGTCAGGTTGATGTTCGCCCGGGCGGCCTGCTCGCACAGCCCCCACACGCGCGGCACCAGCTCGGTCATGACGCGCGCGCTCTGGGCATCTTCGTAGCGCGGATGCAGGGCGCTGAGCTTGATCGAAATGCCGTCGTTTCTCTCGCAGGCCCCGCTGACCTGCGCTCCCTTGGCAATCGCCAGGATGGCGTTGCGGTAGCTGGCAAGGTACTTCAGTGCGTCGGCGTCGGTACGCGCGCCCTCACCGAGCATGTCGTAGCTGTAGCGCAGGTTCTTGATCCTGCGCTTGGCCGACGCCGCCTCTTCCATGGCCTCGGTTATCGTCTGCCCCAACACGAACTGCCGACCCAGCAGTTGCACTGCGCGCAAGGTCGCCGCCACCACCGAGCGCGCGCCGAGCTTGGCAAACATGCCGGTCGGCGCCTCGCTGTCGGGCAGGAACTTCTTGCTCATCGCGATGGCGGTGCTCGACAGGCGCGCCAGCGTCTTGTCGCCGACGCTGTCGAAGTCCGCTCGCCCCAGCTGGTCGGCGGTGAGCGCAATCGCGGTCTCGGCGTCCGGCACCCGCAACAGCGCTTCGGCCAGCCGCATCAGGGCCAGTCCCTCGGCGCTGGAAATCGGGTATTCCTTGAGCAGGCTCTCCATCGCCCAGAACGGCGGCGGGTTCTGGCGCACGGCATGCACCCACGGTGTCGCGGCCTTCGCCGCGGCGGCCCAGTCCAGTGCGCTTGCAAGCGAACCGAGGCGGTGCGAGACAATCTGGTTTTCGGCACGGTAAGGAACGGGTAGGCGCATAAGACTCTCGATGTCGGTGAAATAAATCGCTATCTTCTTAGAAAGACCGGTGAATGTTTTACTGAATTTTGTCGTTTCTATAGTGAAACAATTCCCACCATGCTGCGATCAGGCCATTCCCGCGCAGCAGTTGCTTCGGACTGCTTGTATATGCAGTGCAAACCCATCTCGCGCCAGCGCCGCAGCAGGGACGGCTTCAATACGGTTCACTTGGGCACCGTCGTTACCAGCCAGGCGGATTTTGGCCTGTTGCAGGCGCAGATAATCTCCGGGCCGATCACTGTGTGGCCTAATCGAGGGTTGCACGCACTTTCCAACCCAACCCCACGGAGTCCACAATGGCCAAGGAATTCAAGACTGAAGCAGACCGCAAGGCGACCCCCCGACCGGTGCCGTCCAAGGGCTACACCAACCCTGTCGTCGGGGGCCAAAAAATCAGCCTTGAGCGCGGTACCGCCACCCGCAGCAAGAAGAACCCGGGCAAGCGCGCCAAAAAGGGCGGTTAAGCCGCGATGCGCTTCGGCTGCCCGGCGGTTCGCACCGGCCGCAGCTGACGGCTGGCCCAGCGCCGAGACCGCCCGCGCGGCGCGGATCGTCGCCGGCCACACGGAGGGATTGCACGAAGGCTTCGGCAACCTGTAGCCGGACGCGGCCAAAGCCATTGCCGCGCGCCG
>JANLQZ010000040.1:0-2865 GCA_031368125.1 Betaproteobacteria bacterium | reverse complement strand
CGGCACCAGCAAGCGCTCCGGCACACCGGCCCAGGCGATCGTGTCGACCGCCATCACGAGGTCGTCCAGCACGTCGAAGCTGAACCACAGGCTCGGGTTCTTGTGCAGCAGGTCCAGCCAGTCGGTGGCGTTGTCCCAGACTTCGTCGGCCCCGTTTTGCAACGTCGTCATCGAAGGTTTGACCTGTTGGAAGGTCTGCTGCCAGAGCTGTTCCAGTTTGGCCAGTTCCGCATCGGGCACCAGTTCGGCCGCAACCTGGTGCACCGCCCGGTGGTCATCCTCCTCGGTGAATACCTCGAATTGGTGCCGCACGGCCGGCGCCGGCGCCGCCAGAAAAAGCTCGTTCAGGCGGCGCCATTGTTGGTTGGCCTGCATCGCCACGCCCATCATGCCGCCATGGGCATCCTTTGCGATCTCGCGCAGGCGTTCGATCAGGTCGGCCAGCGACGGATCGCGCTGTTTTGCCAGATGCGCAGCCCACCACTGGGCGCGCCCTTGCGCCTCGGCCGTGCGCCCCTCGCTCAGCAGCGTCATGACCTCCAGGAAACCCAGCGCCGGGTCGTTCGGATTGAGCTCGGTGGCTTGCCTGAAGGTTCGCCACGCGCCCGCATGGTCGCCACGGTCCGCCAGCATGGTGGTGCGCCGTTGCAGCGCGTCGCCGCGCAGGATCTTGTCGCCGCGCAGCAGGATGTCGTCGATCAGCTGCTCGCGTTTGACTTTGCGGCCCAAGGCCAGCCAGTTGTCCATCAGCAGGTTGAACAATGGCGCCAGTCGGGCACTCAGCAGCCCCGCGGTTTCAAAGTACGGCTCCAGCAGCGCGGCGGCACGGGCATTGTCCCCCTGCTCGTCCCATTGGTATGCCGTATCGGCAACAGCATCGAGGTTGGCACGGCTGGACGCGACCTCCGCGAGACGGCGCTTGGGATAGGCGTCCAGCACGTAACGCAGAAGGTTCATGCGGCTGAACAGCGGTGGCATGGATACGGCGCCGCAGCAATGCTTGAACTTGCGCCCGGACCCGCAAGCACAGACATCGTTGCGCCCCTGTTTGGGCTGCCCAATTGCGACCAGGCCGTTGGCAGGCATGGGTAACTCGCCGTACAGGCCGCGCGACGCGACGCGCAGAAACTGCGCGACTTCCGCCGCCTTTAGCGGAACCTCTTCCAGCAACGCCGGCATGAGTTTGGGCGCCGCCTCGACGAACCACGCCGTGAAGACCTCCGGTGTCGGGTTGCCGAACGCCTTCTTGCCAGCGCTTCGCAGCAAGGTTTCCAGCTGTGGTTCAAAGTCGGACAAAAGCGAATCCATCGAGATCTCCTGCACGCGGTGCCCGACATGATATCGGTGGCCGGCGGGACAACAAGAAACCGCTGACTGAAGCCGGTGACGACGCCCGGTGCGCGGGATCCGGGACGCTACAGCCACCCAAAAACCGCCATCGATTGGCAGCGGCAGTTCCGCCAGGCCAGCGCGGTGCGCCGGGCGCCATCACACTGCCTGTCAGGTCGAGCCGGCACGCGGTCGCCCTGGAACACACCACGCGCGGTCCGCGCCGCAGTTGGGCGCCACCAGCCGGGCGAGTGACAAGGCGCCGCGGCTTCAACCTGGCGCCTTGCGCCACACACTCGCAAGCCACGGCTGCTGCTCGCGCGGCAAACCTGGTGGCCGGTAGTAATGGCTCAATTCAACGAAGCCGGCCGCCGACGCATAAGCGTGCCAGGCCGGCCAATCGTGGAAGGCGCCATAACGCTCGCCGTTCCAGCCTTCCTGGCCGTCGCCGCGCGGGTTGGAGCAGAACAACACGCCGCCTGGCTTCAATGCCAGGTTGAGCTGTCCGAGCACGCGCGGCAGTTCCAGGCTGGGGACATGGAACAACACGGCGTTGGCGAACACGCCGTCAAAGCGCTCACTCGGCAAGGCCAGCGCGAGGAAATTCTGTTCGAGCACGACGCACCCGCTGTTGACACGCGCCAGCGCCGCCAGTTGCGGCGATCCTTCGAGGCCGGTCACACGGTGGCCGAGCGCCCGGAATGTCTTCAGGTCGCGCCCAGGCCCGCAGCCGAAGTCGAGGATCTCGAACGGCGGCGTCGCCTCGATGTGCCGCAGCAGCGCGTCGATGTTCTGGCTGACATCGTGGTCGCGCGTGCCTTCCCAGAATGCCTGCGCGTTGCGGTCGTAATGCGCCAGCGTCCGCTCGGCAATGCGTTGCAGGTCTTCGGGTGTCTGTTGCATGGGTGGCTGATTCACGTCCGACTCAGGAACTGGCCTGGCCGGGGCAGGCGCGGTGGCCGTCTGCCCCGGGCGCGCGCGGTGCGCTTGTACCGAGTATGCCGCGCAAAGCGGCGTGCAGCGTGTCATCTGTAGGGCGATGTTCCGGGCGGTGCAACCGTCGGACCGCCTGGTGGTGCATCGCGTGAGCGCCATCTTGATCAGCAGGTCCGCGGCAAGCAGTTCGTCTTGGTTGATGAAACGCTCCAGGTCACGCATGGCAGCCACGATGTCGGCCAGGTTCGAGAGGCTTCATTTTGGGTGCTGCAGAAACTGGAAGCGCATAGAAAATTGGAATTTCTATACAAGCTTAACGCCATCTATATAGTGCCTGACCGAGAACTGTCGTTCCCCAATGGTGGCATGGTGTTTTGTTGACGCGAAGATTTTTGGAGGTTTGTGTGTTGAGGCCGCCTTCTCGTTGATTTGTGGGCCTGGGGCGGTGTTTCGGGGAATTCTTCGTCCACGAATGGTTGTCCACTTTGGGTGAAAAATGGTCTTCAAAATTCCAATAACCGGTGCACCATCTCGCCTCTCAAACGTTAATGGAGGATGGCCGAAATTGGCCTTGTTTTCGAGCCAAGAAAGCCCCCCATG
>JANLQZ010000939.1:0-3938 GCA_031368125.1 Betaproteobacteria bacterium | reverse complement strand
GGCGAGAAACTGCGCGCGCGCGAAGGCGAGTGCGCCTTGGTCTGGCGGCAAGGGTTCAAGCCGCGGGTGGCGCAGTGCAGCGTGCCCGAGGCCGCGCTGGTACAGGCGTTGCTCGACGGCGCGTCGCTGTCGGCGGCGCTCTCGAGGGCCGCGGAACTGGACTTTGCACAATGGTTGCCCAGCGCCGTGCAAAGCGGGCTCGTGCTCGGAGCGATGGTGGTCGGCGGGTGAGGCCGCAGCCAGCCAGCCGGGTCGTGAACATGGGCGTACGCCAGACAAGTTCTAGTCCGGCAAAGCGCAGAGCGAACCATTCGCAGCTTCGAACCCAACGGCGTGGCATACCACCTTGCGCGCAAATTCCAACAGCGGCACCTGGGCTTTGGCGGGCCGAGCACGCTGACTTGGTGGCTCGGCGAGATAGAAAGACGGGGACGCCGCACGAGCCAAGCCGCCAGGCCGGCACCCTCGGCGGCGAGTCCGTCTCGCGCATCGCACGTCCGCCACGCCGGTTGGATCAGGTCGGTGCGGCGCTCAGCGCAGCGAAATAAGGGAGGAGGCCGCAGGCCGGGGGACATTCGCGGAGCTGAGTGCCGCGCCGGCCTGATCCCGCCCACCAACACCACCACGGGATTGCACGAATGGCAGCAAGGTCGGTGGCCACTATCACTACCCGATCGTTCGAATGTGAAACCGCATCAGGCAGCCGGAAACAACGGCGGCACCTGCGCAGCCAGGGCCTGGCGCTGCATTGTCGCCGTGCCCAGCAAGGCGAAACCCAGCAGTCGGCCGTCAGCGCCCAGGAAGCGCGCCTCACATGCATCCGGGCTCAGGCTGGTGGTCCACTGCCCCGGCGCATCCGGTGGCGGCGGACACACCACGGTCGGGCAGGCCGGCGTCTTCACGGTCACCGGCATGGCCGGATAACTTACCGCCGTCGGTGTACCGGCCAACGTGGCGCCGAGCGCGCGCGCCTGCTGCATCAGCGGCAACACAAAAGGCAGGTTGTGGCCGAGTATTTCGGCCGTGTCCCCGACCGCATAGACATGCGGCGCCGAGGTGGCGAGCCAGCGGTCGGTGACCACACCGCGCTTCACCGCGATGCCAGCGGCCTGCGCCAGGGCGATGCGCGGGCGCAGGCCGATCGCCGACAGCACCAAGTCGGCATGCAGCGTCTGGCCATCACTCAGGGTCAGTACGAGGCCGCTGGCGTCACGCTCCACTTTGGCCGCCGCCACACCGAAGCGAAAACGCACGCCGGCGGCTTCGAGCTTTTCCCGCAGACGGGTGCTGGCGGCTTCTGGCAGCAGGCGTGCCAGCGGCCGGTCCGCCAAGTCGATCACGGTCGGCACGATGCCGCGCGACAACAGGTCGTTGGCGAACTCGCAGCCGATCAGACCGGCGCCCAGGATCGTCACGCTTCGCACGCCCTCCAGCGCCGCGGCAAAACGCGCGTAGTCGTCCAGGTCGTTGACCGACAACACGGCGTCGGCGCCATCCCCTTCCAGCGCCAGGCGGATCGGGTCGGCACCCAGCGCCAGCACCAGGTCGCGGTAGGCCAGCGTACGGCCATCTCCGGTCAGGACGGTCTGCGCCTGTGGGTCGATTCGCGCCACGCGGGTGTGGGCGAGCACGCTCGCGTCGAGCTCGGCCGCCATCCGTTCGGCCGGTTTCATCACCAGCGACGCCGCGGTCTTGTTGGCCGCCAGTGCGTTGGACAACATCGGCTTGGAATAAAACGCCGCCGCATCGCGGCTGAGCACCACCAGCGGCGTGTTCTTGTCGAGCTTGCGGAACTCGCGCGCGGTGTTGTAGCCCGCCAGCCCGCTGCCCAGGATGAGCACCGGGTTCATGCGGCCCCCTGGCCGATACACGCCGCCGGCCCGAGCGGGAGCCCGCACCTTGGGAGCGGCGCTGCGGCGCCCATCAGATTTCGACCATCTCGAAATCCGCCTTCGCAACGCCGCAGTCCGGGCAGGCCCAGTCTTCGGGAATGGCGGTCCAGGCGGTGCCGGGCGCGATGCCCTCGGCCGGCAGGCCGGCGGCCTCGTCGTAGATGAAGCCGCAAACGATGCATTGGTAGGTTTTCATGGTCTTTCTTGTTCCGGTGATGGGATGGGATGGAATGAGATGGGATGGCGCCCATGGCTCAAGCGGAAATCTTCGCCAGCGTGGCCTTGTAATGGTTGGCGTGGCGCTCTTCGACCTTGGCCAGCGCGGCGAAGCGCTTGGCGGCCTTGTCCAGCACGGCCTTGAACATGTCCGCATGTTCCCTGGATTCGGCGATCTGCGTATCCATCTCGGCCACTGCGGCGTGGTTGCCTTCGGCCACCGCGGCGTTGCGAAAGCTCGGGTACATCTCGGTGTATTCGTAGGTCTCGCCTTCGATAGCGAACTGCAGCGCCCTGGCCGGCGTCATGTTGGCCTTCGGGAACAGCAGGTCGGCATGGCCGAACGCATGCAGGATCTCCTGCTCGGCCGTGTCTTCGAACACCTTGGCCGTGTCTTCGTCGCCCAGCGCGCGGCACAGCCTGGCGAAGTAGCGGTACTTGATATGGGCCATCGACTCGCCGGCAAACGCCGCCTCGAGGTTCTTGACCGTGACCGACGCGGGGTTGAGGACGGGACTGGACATCATGGGCTCCTGGTGTGGTTGGTACGAACAGGAGCAATGATCGGTTCGCCGGGTACATTTGTAAAAGCAATCGTATCTAATTTTTCAATAGCAATTAGCAATTATGCAGCGGCTTCGCAAGACTCCGGCACACACTTTCGGGCTGGGAGTGGCTATCCGGGGGCTGGCCGTTTGCCGCGCCGGCGCATGGGATAACGCGACGCGGTTCCGGTCCGTCTGCAGTCGCGGGCTGTCGCCACACTGAGGCCAGGGCCAGCGCGCCGGGTGGGCCCCGGAACCCGCCAGCCATGAACCGGTGGCCTTTACGCCAGCATGGATGTCCTGAGCCGGCAGTTCGGCGCGCGCGCAACAACCTGCCCCGAGGACGTGGGTTGGTTGCGAGTGGGCGCAGGGTCGATTCGCGGTTGCCACAGACATGGCGCCCAGACCACGGCGTTGACGCAGCGACGCTGGCGCGCCAAAAGCACCCGCCCGCGAGCTGAACCGGAGAACAATCGCGGCCATCCCACGGCCCTGCCAACCATGCCGGCGTGCCACATTCCTGACACCCTGCGACCCTGCCAACCGAGCCGGCGTGCCGCAATCCTGACACGCTGCGACCATGCCAACCGAACCGGCGCTCCGCAGTCCTGACACCCTGCGACCCTGCCAACCCGGGCACGCGGGTCGAGTTCAGACCAGCGTGAACATCGGCAGCAGTGTGCCGTCCTCGGCCGGCTTCATGACCAGCCGCACGCGGCAGCCGATGCGGATCGCATCGAGGTCGCAGTCCACGATGTTGCTCATCATGGTCACGCCGTCGTCCAGGCGCACATAGGCGATCGCGTAAGGCACCGGCCCGACACGGCGGCTGATGCTGAAGCTGTAGATCGTGCCGGCGCCCGCCGACTCCTTCCACACCGTCTGGTCGCTCATGCAAAACGGGCATTGTGGACGTGGGTACCAGTGCGGCTTGCCACAGGTCGTGCAGTGTTTCACGAGCAACTTGCCGGCGGCGGTTCTGGCCCAGAATTCCTGGTTGTCGGGGTAGATCGGCGGGGCGGCGATCGTGCGATCCTGCGCGGGGGTGGCCATCGTCAACCCCTTTCAAGGATCAGCGTCGCACTGCCGTGGCGCGAACCCAGCAGGCCACCGGTGCCCTGCGCCAGCGCCAGCGCGCAGTTCTTCACCTGCACCGCCGGATGGGCTTCGCCGCGCAGCTGGCGCACCGCCTCGATCACCTTGGTGATGCCGCCGCGGTTGGCCGGGTGGTTGTTGCACAGGCCGCCGCCGTCGGTATTGAGCGGCAACCGGCCCACGCCCGAGA
>JANLQZ010000935.1:0-2504 GCA_031368125.1 Betaproteobacteria bacterium | reverse complement strand
TGCACGGGTATTTCGTGTTGCCGGTGCTGCATTGCGGGCAACTGGTGGCCCGCCTCGACGCCAAGGCGCATCGCGCCGAAGGCGTGTTCGAGGTCAAGGCCTTGTACCTGGAGCGCGGGGTGGTGTCCGACGAGGTTCTGCTGACCGCGTTGGCAGGGGCGATCCAGCGCTGCGCGCACTGGCATGCGACGCCCGATGTGCGTGTGGTGTGGACCTCGCCGCACCGTCTCGGCGCCGCGCTGCGTCGCGTTTTGCGTGCCATCAAGGGAGTTGTCTGATGTCGACCAATATCGTTTTTGATTTCGGCGCGGTGGTGTTCACCTGGCGCCCGGACCTGTTGGTGCAAACGCTGTTTCCGGCCGAGGCCGCAACACCTGCGGCAGCGCGCGCGCTTGCCGTGGCCATCTTTCACCACGAGGACTGGCAGGAGTTCGACCGCGGCACCGTCCTGATGCCATTGGTGGTGCAGCGCACCGCGGCGCGCCTGGGCTTGCCGCAGCAGGCGATCCAGAGCCTGATGTCCGGAATCGGCGAACACCTTCAGCCGATGCCGGAAACGGTGGACCTGCTGGGACGCCTGCGCGAGCGCCGCGAGCAACGCGGCGACCTGCGTCTGTATTTCCTGTCGAACATGCCCGAGCCCTATGCGCGCGTGCTGGAGCAGCGCCATGCGTTCCTGGAATGGTTCGACGGCGGCGTATTTTCGGGCGACGTCAAGTTGGTCAAGCCGCAACCCGAGATCTACCAGGCGCTCGAAAGCCGTTACGCGCTGGACCCGCGCCGCACCGTATTCGTGGACGACCTGCTGGCCAATGTGGAGGCCGCGCGGGCGCGCGGCTGGCGCGCGATCCACTTCGCGTCGGCCATACAACTGGAGCAGGAACTGCAATTGAATCGCTTTTGAGTGCGTGTCGCGGCAGCACTTGAAAGCAAGGGTATTCCCGCGCATTTGGTGGGTATCAACACGCCGGCGCGAGGCCGGGCTCTGGAAGTGTCGTAAATAACCGACCGATCCAAGCGAAAGGCAGGTCTTTGCGCGCCTGTTTGCTTGATCTCGCAACGCGAACAATGCTAGTGTGTGATGGGCGGCTCGCGCCCGCATGCAGAGCACATTGTCTATACCCTCGTCAAGGAAGGAAGTCAGATGCAAACAGGTATTTTCGGATTCTCGGTCCGCATGGCAACCACCGACGACGATTTTCGTGAAGCGTGTCTGGTGCGTGCCGCCGCGTATGGCCACCACGACCCTGAACTGGGGCCGAAGTTCGGCGATATCGAGGCACTGGACCGGGCCGAAGGCACGGCCGTATTCCTGTGCCGCGACAAGTCGAGCGGGCACGGCGTCGGCACCGCACGCATCCAGGTCAGCGGCTTCGGCCCATTGGCGCTCGAGCACAGCATCGGCCTGCCGGAATGGCTTGCCAACCGGCCGCGAGCCCAGATTTCCCGGCTGGCGGTGCTTGCCGGTGCGGACTCGCTGGTCAAGCTGTCGCTGATGAAGGCCAGCTACCAATACTGCCTGGCGACCCAGGTGCGCTGGATGGTGATCGGAGCGCGCAACAGTGCGCTGATCCGCAACTACCGCAACCTGGGGTTCAAGGATGTCTTCGGCAGTGGCGAATGGGTTCCGCTGGCCAGCGGGGGCGGCTTGCCGCACCAGATCCTGGCTTTCGACGTGGCCGGCGCGAAGGCCGCCTGGCAAGCCACCAAGAACCGCCTGTACGGGTTCATGACGGAAACCCAGCATCCCGACATGCAGGTCGTGGCTGCCAGCATCGGCGCCGCGCAGCCCAGGGAGTTCGCCATGGCTGCCTGAATGCGTTGTGCCCGTACGACGATCAGTCGACGGGCTGTTCGCGACGCCAATTTTTGAATTCGGCTCCGGTCAAGAAAAAACCCGCCGAGTTCGCACTCCGCGGGTTTTGTATTCGAGTCGAGCGCGATGACGCGACCCGACGCAGCATGAGGGTGCAGGGCAAGGCGCAAACGCGCTGACAGTACCTCTGGTACGGCAAGCGTTTGCAACGCCGCCATGCGCCCTCAGGCAAGGAGCAAATTACATGCCCATGTCGCCCATGCCGCCCATACCACCCATGCCGCCGCCCATGCCGCCACCACCCATGCCGCCAGCGCCGGACTCTTCCTTCGGCGCTTCGGCGACCATGGCTTCGGTCGTCAGCATCAGGGATGCCACCGATGCTGCGTTCTGCAGTGCGGTGCGGGTTACCTTGGTCGGATCCAGGATACCCATTTCGATCATGTCGCCATAAGTGTCGTTGGCGGCGTTGAAGCCGTAGTTGCCCTTGCCGGCCATCACCGCGTTGACCACCACCGAGGCTTCGCCGCCCGCGTTGTAGACGATCTCGCGCAGTGGCGATTCGACCGCGCGCATCACCAGCTTGATGCCGGCGTCCTGGTCGTGGTTGTCACCCTTGAGCTCGCCCACAGCCTGGCGGGCGCGCAGCAATGCCACACCACCACCGGCCACGATGCCTTCTTCGACC
>JANLQZ010000921.1:0-2189 GCA_031368125.1 Betaproteobacteria bacterium | reverse complement strand
ATCGGCGGAAACGACAACATCACGTCGCACAGGCGCATCAGTGCCGAATCGATCCAGCCGCCCAGAAAACCGGCCAGCAGACCCAGCGTGACACCGATCAGCACCGACAGCAGCACCGACGCGAACCCGACCGCCAGCGAGATGCGGGCGCCGAACATCAGCGCCGACAGGATGTCGCGGCCCTGGTCGTCGGTGCCGAGCAGGAACTTCGCACTGCCGCCAGCCGACCAGGCCGGCGGCAGCCGCGCGTCGCTCAGTTCCAGCGTGGTGAGGTCGAACGGGTTGTGCGGCGCCACCAGGTTGGCGAACACGGCACCGAAGATGCAGATGAAGGCGACCGCGGCCGCAGCCATCGCCACCGGGGAGGTGCGAAAGCTGTAGCCGATGTCGCTGTCACCCAGCCGGGCCAGCCAACTTCTCATCCGCAGCGATCAGGGGTTGACCTTGACATAACGCCACGCCATGCCGTTGTCGGGCCATTGCACCAGGTCCACCGACTTCTTGGCGCCCCAGTTCAGGGCCTGCTGGTGCAGCGGCAGGTGGCCGACTTCGTCCTGGTGGATCTTGAGCGCCTCGTGGATCATCTCGTTGCGTTTCTTGATGTCGGTTTCGGAGCCGATCTTCTGGGTCAGCTCATCGACCCGGGCATTGCTGTAGGAGCCCAGGTTGAACTGGCCACGACCGCCGTCACCCGGCGTCGACATGATCGGATACAGCACGTTGTGCACATCGACCGTGCTGGCGGTCCAGCCCAGCAGGTAGAAGCTGGTGTTGCGGGTCAGGATCTTCGGAAAGTAGGTGCCCTTGGTTTCGGCTTCCAGGTTGATCTTGACGCCGATCCGCGACAAGTTGGCCGCCACCGCCTGGCAGATTTCGCTGTCGTTCACATAACGGTCATTGGGGCAGTTCATCTTGAGTTCGAAGCCGGTTGGATAACCCGCCTCGGCCATCAGCTTCTTGGCCGCCTCGACATCGAACGGCAGGCGTTTGCCCAGGTCCTCGGCATAACCGTTGACCTGTGGCGGCAGCATCAGGGCCGCGGGCGTCGAGGCTCCGCGCATCACCGTCTTCTTGATGCCTTCGATGTCGATCGCCTGGTAGAACGCCTGGCGCACGCGCTTGTCCTTGAACGGGTTCTTGCCCTTGACACTGGAGTACAGCAACTCGTCGCGTTTCTGGTCCATGCCCAGGAAGATGATGCGCAGCTCGGGACCCTGCAGCACCTGAAGTTTGGCATTGCCCTTGACGCGCTCCACGTCCTGCACCGGCACCGGCTCCATCACGTCGATCTCACCCGACAGCAGGGCCGCCACGCGCGTGGCGTCGTTGCCGATCGGGGTGAAGATCACCTCGTCCACATTGCCGTCGATCTTGCCCCAGTAGGCGCCGTTGCGCGAGAAGGTCGTGCGCACGCCGGGCTGGCGCTCGCGCACGCGGTAGGGGCCGGTGCCATTGGCGCGGAACGAGGCCGCGTTCTCGATCCCCTTGCGCCGGTCCACCGGCTTGGTGGCCTGGTTGGTTTCGCACCATTTCTTGCTCATCATGTGCCACTGCGTGAACAGCTCGGGCAGGATAGGGAACGGCGCGCTCAACACGAAGTCAACCGCGTGGTCGTCGATCTTGACCACCTCCTTGATGTTGCCGACATAACTCTTCATGTCCGAGCCATCCCCCTTGGCGCGCTCGTAACTGAAGATCACGTCGTCGGCCGTGAAGGGAGTGCCGTCATGGAACACCACGCCCTTGCGCAGGTTGAAGCGCCAGGTGGTGGGCGAGGTCTGTTTCCAGTCGGTCGCCAGAGCCGGCGTGAGCTTGTAGTCGCGGCCGCGCGTGACCAGCGGCTCGTATACGTTGCCGACCACCGAGAGCTGCAGCGACTCGTTGAGCGAATGCGGGTCCATGGCCAGCGCATCGCCCTGGTTGGCCACCCGCAACGTCACCGCGGACGCGGCCAGGCTCACGGCCGTCAAGGCGCAGGCGACCAGCGCCGGGATGGTTTTCATTTTCAGTTTCATCGTTGTCTCCAGTTAAAAGGCACAGGAATCACTTGTCTTGCAGCGGCATGGCGTGTTCTACCAGACTGGCGTGCAGGGCCGCACCCAGCGGCAGGATATCGTCGTTGAAGTCATAACGGCTGTTGTGCAGGTAACAGCTGCCCACGCCGTTTTCCTCGCCCTGGCCAATACGCA
>JANLQZ010000903.1:0-1790 GCA_031368125.1 Betaproteobacteria bacterium | reverse complement strand
GCCCGGACCGGCACCGGAGCAGGTGGCGCCCACCGAGCAGCTGCGCCACGAAATCGTCTTCATCGACCAGCGCGTACCCGACTACCAGGTGCTGGTGGACGACCTGCTGGCGCAGGACGGCGGCGCGCGCAGCTTCGAGATTTTCTTGCTCGACCCGGGGCGCGACGGCGTGTTGGCCATCAGCGAGGTGCTGGCGGGGCGCAGCGACATCGATGCCGTGCATTTGATCAGCCACGGCGCCGACGGCAGGGTCGAACTCGGCGGCGCCACACTCGACCTCGAATCATTGGCCGCGCGCGCGCAGGTAATTGCCGGTTGGGGTGCCGCGCTTGCCGCCAATGCGGACATCCTCGTCTATGGCTGCGACGTGGCGCAGGGTGCGGACGGGCGCGCCCTGGTTGACGGGTTGTCGCGCATAACCGGCGCCGACGTGGCTGCCAGTACCGATGCCACCGGACTCAAGCTGTTCGGCGGCAACTGGACGCTCGAATACGCGACCAGCCGGATCGAAACCGCAGTCGCCGTCGATGCGGTGACGCAGCAGGGTTGGGCCGGGCTCCTCGCGATTACGACCAACAGCACCAGTACCAGCGCGACCACGACCGCCGCCACCAGCCTGACGTGGTCCCACACGGTCAATAGCGGCAGCAATACCGCGCTGTTTGTCGGCCTCGCCATCGACAACGGCGCTACCGCGACGAGCGTCATGTATGGCGCGCAGGCGATGACTCTGGTGGGCAGAAGCGGTGGCGACACAGTGGAGGTCTGGAAGCTGCTGGCGCCGACAGTCGGAACGGCGAATATCGTGGCAACCATCAGTTCAAGTCAGAAAGCGGTCGGTGGGGCCGCCGCCTTTGACGGTGTCAGCCAGAGCAGCCCGATCGGTGCTTTCGTGAGGGCGAGCGGCACCAGCACTGCGCCCTCGGTCGCGGTTACCAGCGCAGCCGGGGAGTTGGTGATCGGCGTGCTTTTCGCCAACGACGGCCAGACCGCCGCGGAAGGGGGCGGTCAGACCACAAGATGGAGCTTCGCTACCGGCGGCGCCAGCAATCCCCGTGGCGTAGGCAGTACGGAACCCGGTGCCGCATCGGTGACCATGTCGTGGAGCCTGGGTTCATCGGTCACCTGGAGCGTCGGCGGCGTGTCGATCAAAGCGGCGGCCACGAGCAGCGCCCCGACCATCGCCAACCTGTCCGGCGATGCGCTGGCCTATGGCCCGGGCAGCGGCGCGTTGGTGATCGACCAGGGCGGCAATGCGACGGTCACGGACACCGACTCGGCGGATTTCGACACCGGCACACTCACCGTATCGTTTGCCGCCGGAAGCGACAGCGCGCAGGACGTGCTCGCAATCCGCAGCCAGGGCACCGGCGCTGGCCAGATCGGCGTCTCAGGCGCCAATGTCACCTATGCCGGCACCACCATCGGCAGCTGGAGCGGCGGCAGCGCAGGCAGCAATCTGGTGGTCACGCTCAACGCCAACTCGAACGTGACCAACACGGCGGCGTTGATACAGAACATCACGTTCACCGACACCAACGCCGCCAGCCCGACCGGTGGCCCGCGCACGGTGCGCTTCGTGCTGACCGACGGGGACGGCGGGACCAGCGTGAACGTCGACGCGACCGTCAACGTCGCAGCGGCGAGCGCGCCTTTCATGCTTTCCGGCTCCTACACCGGCAACGGCACCGACAACCGCGCCATCACCGGGCTCGGCTTCACACCCGACCTGGTGATCATCAAGGCGCGCAACGCCGGCGATGTGGGCGTGCTCCGGACCTCGACCATGG
>JANLQZ010000902.1:0-2007 GCA_031368125.1 Betaproteobacteria bacterium | reverse complement strand
GGCGGTGCCGGTCACATCGACCGCGTAACGCACGCTGCCGTTGATCGAGGTCACGATGCCCAGCGGCAGGTCGAGTTCGTTCAGCACCGGGCCCTGTTCGATGTGCACCTCGACGAAGCCCAGGTAGTCGTGCGGGTTGCGTTTGAGTGCGTCGATGTCTTCGACGCGCAGGCCGGCGTGTCGCATCGCCGCGCGCATCGTGACGCCATCGGCGTCCTGCTGGTCCAGCCATTCGTGGCGGAAGTCGCCGATCAGGGCACCGGACCCCAGGAACGTGGCCTTGTAGCGCTGGCCTTCTTCTTCGGCGAAACCAACCACCTCGATGTGGTAGGGCAGCCGCACGCCGGCGCGATGGAGTTCGCGCACGCAGGCCATCGGCACGAATATGCCGAGGCGGCCGTCGTACTTGCCGCCGTTGCGCACGGTGTCGAAATGGCTGCCGGTCATCAACGTGCGCCCGTCGCGCTTGCCGGCGCGGTAACGGCCCACCACGTTGCCGACCGCATCGATCGCAACCTCGTCGAAGCCGCAGCCGCGCATCTGCGACGCGATCTGCGCCGCGCAGGCGCGGTGTGCATCGGTCAGGTAGGTGACGGTGAGCTGGCCTTTTTCCGCATAACCCGGGTCGGTGTGTTGACCGAGCTGTTCGTGCCAGTCCCAGACTTCGTTGCCGAGTGCCGGCACGTGGCCGAACTTGTCGTTGAGCCGCAGCTCGACGATGCGGTGGATGTTGCGCAGGCACTCCTGCAATTCGAAGTTCGGGTGGTTGAGCAGCCGCCGCTCGAAGGTGGCGAGGATCTCCGGCTTCGATAGGCCCAGGCCGCGTGGTCCGCGCACTGCCAGGATGAACGGGAACTCGAACTTGGCTTCGTAGGCGGCATTGAGCTGCCCGATCCGTTCGAGTTCGTCCGGCGTGCAGTTGGTCAGGCCGGCCTTGCCCTGTTCGCTGGTCGACTCGGTGGTGAGGCTGTCGTCCACCATCGCCTTGCCGGCCAGTTCCGGGTGGGCGCGGATCAGTGCCAGTTGCGCATGGCGTCCCGCGGCCTGCAGTACCTGCACCATGCAGTGCTTGAGGTGGGACAGCGAGCGAAACGGCCGCTCGGCCAGCGCCCGCTCGGCGATCCAGGGCGAGTGTTCGTGCAGTCCCGCCAGCAGGCCGGCAGCCTCGTCGAGCGGGGCGTCGTTGAGTTGTCGCAGCGTCAGGGCCATGGTTCAGTCTCCGCGGTAGGGATGGGTCTGTTTCCAGTGCCGAGCAATGTCGAGCCGCCGGCAGATCCAGACCCGCTCGAAGCCTTGCACATAGTCCAGGAACTTCTGCAGCGACTTGATCCGGCCGGGGCGCCCCAGCAACCGGCAGTGCATGCCGATGCTCAGCATTTTTGGGCGGTCTGCGCCGGCCGGGTCGCCTTCGGCATACAGGACGTCGAAACTGTCCTTGAGGTAGGTGAAGAAGTCATCGCCCTGCGCGAAGCCCTGGGCCGAAGAAAAGCGCATGTCGTTGGTGTCGAGCGTGTAGGGCACGATCAGTTGCGGCACCACCGTGCCGTCGGTCTTGCGCACCTTCATCCACAACGGCAGGTCGTCGCCGTAGTAGTCGCTGTCGTATTCGAAGCCGCCGTAGTCCGCCACCAGCCGGTGGGTGTTGGGACTGTCGCGCCCGGTGTACCAGCCCCGCGCCCGTTCGCCGGTCAGCTGCGTGATGATCTCCATGCCGACGCGCATGTGCTCGCGCTCGACCGCCTCGTCGATATTCTGGTAGCTGATCCAGCGCCAGCCGTGGCATGCGATCTCGTGCCCCGCCTCCTTGAACGCCGCGGTGAGCTCGGGATGGCGTTGCAGCGCCATGCTGACACCAAACACCGTCAACGGCAGCTGGCGCCGCTCGAACTCGCGCAGGATGCGCCACACGCCGGCCCGTGAGCCGTATTCGTAGATGCTCTCCATGCCCAGGTGGCGCGCCGGGAAAGCGGCCGGGTTGAACATCTCGGACAGGAACTGCTCCGAGGC
>JANLQZ010000880.1:0-1794 GCA_031368125.1 Betaproteobacteria bacterium | reverse complement strand
TCGAGCTTCATGTTCAGGTCGAGCGAATCCTTGCGGCCATAGTGGTCCACCATCACCGAGTGGTCCACCACCAGGTCCACCGGCACCAGCGGCTCAATGCGTTTCGGGTCCCGGCCCAGCTTGACCGCGGCGCTGCGCATGGCGGCCAGGTCGGCCAGCAGCGGCACACCCGTGAAGTCCTGCAGCACCACGCGCGCAACCAGGAACGGTATCTCGTCGGTGCGCGGCGCATCGGGCGACCAGCGTGCGATCTGCGCCACATGCGCGGCCGTCACGCGTTTGCCGTCGCAGTTGCGCAGCACCGACTCGAGCACGATGCGCAGCGACACCGGCAGGCGACCGATGCCCGGGTACTGTTTTGCCAATGCCGGCAAGGAATGGAATTTGCCGGCCCGTCCGGAGACGGTCTTGAACGACTGGAGGGTGGCCTCGAATGGATGGGGCATGGCGTGTCCTGCATCGGCCCGCGGGCCGGAAGCGCCATTTTGCCTGGCCGGCGGTGTCCGCGGTGTGATCAATGTCAATCGATCCGGCGGCGCGCCCCGGCCCGCAAGCAACCACGCCGGCCGGCACCGGCGCGCGGCCCGGTGCCGGCCGAAGACCTACAGTACGCGGACCACGCCGGTCGGCTTGAAGCCCAGATCGGCCGCCTTTCCCTTGCGGCCGCGTGGCGCGCGGGCGTTGTTGAGGCTGCGGATTTCCAGGGTTTCTTCGCGCAGCTTGGCGCCGCGCCCGATGCCCTCGATGCGCACGCTGCGGGTGTAGGCGGCCGCCCCGGCGAGGTTGTCCTTGGTTTCGAGGTCGATCAGCTTGAGGCCGCGCCCGCCGTTGCCCAGCGAATTGAGTTCGTCGATGCCGAAACTCAGGATGCGTCCACCGGTGGACGCGCAGGCGACATGGGTGGCTGGCGCCAGCTCGATGCTGCCCGACGTGCCGGCAACCGGCGACGGCCGCGTGAGGGTTTCACCCTCGCCGCAACTCACGAACGCCTTGCCGGCCTTGAGCCGGGACGCCATGTTCTCCACCGTGGCGATGAAGCCGTAACCACCCGAGCTGCTCAGCAACAGGCTGGCGGTGGCCGGCCCGGCGAAGTAATACGACAACGCCGTTCCGGGTTCGAGCTCGAGCAGCGTCGTGACCGGCTGTCCGTCGCCGCGCGCGCCCGGCAACTGCGAGACCGGCACCGAATAGACCCGCCCCTTGTTGCCGAACACCAGCAAGGTGTCGACCGAGCGGCATTCGAAGGTGCCGTACAGGCTGTCGCCGGACTTGAAGGCAAAACTCGCCGGGTCGTGTCCGTGGCCGGTGCGCACGCGGACCCAGCCCTTGTCGCTGACGACCACCGTCACCGGTTCGTCCACCACCCGGGTCTCGAGCATGGCCCGTTTCTCGCTCTGGATCAACGTGCGCCGCGCATCACCGAACAGCTTTGCGTCGGCCTCGATCTCGCGCACCATCAGCCGGCGCAGGGTGGCGGGACTGGCCAGTATCTCGTCGAGCTTTTTCTGGTCGTCGCGCAGGCTCTTGAGCTCCTGCTCGATCTTGATCGCCTCCAGCCGCGCCAGCTGGCGCAGCCGGATCTCGAGGATGTCGTCGGCCTGCCGTTCCGACAGCGCAAAACGCGCCATCAGCGCCTGCCGCGGTTCGTCCGCCTGGCGGATGATGGCGATCACCTCGTCGATGTTGAGCAGGACGAGCTGGCGGCCCTCGAGAATGTGCACCCGGTCGAGCACCTTGGCCAGGCGGTGGTTGGAACGCCGCTCGATCGTCTTGTGGCGAAACTCGATCCACTCC
>JANLQZ010000879.1:0-3020 GCA_031368125.1 Betaproteobacteria bacterium | reverse complement strand
GATGCGATCACTGCGGCCGCCGTCAAACAAGGTCTGGCTGAGACTGACGCCAGCGCGCGCCTGCAGCAAGGCGCTGGCCTCCGGGCCGCTGCCACTGGTCAGGCTGGGGTTGATCGAGCCGGTCAGGGCCGCCATTGGCTTTTTGGCGGCGCGCGCTTCTTCGACATCCTGGTCGGCCGCCTCGGCCAGCAACCGGGCAGCACCGATGCCGTTGCTGCGCAACACGGCGTCTTGCACCAGGGCCTGCATCTGGCGGCGCGGCAGCACCTCGGGTATCGGCGCGGCCGATTTGGCGGCGGCGCCCGGCGCGGCCGAGGCGGCGGCCGGCTCGCTGCGTTCTTCATCCACACAGGCGGCGTGGGCGCCCAGCGGCGCCAGCGCCAACAACGCCAACGCCAGCGCGCTGGCCGAGGCCGCCACCCTAGCCGGGCGCGGCGTTCGGATGGCAGTTGGCAGCGGCTTCATGGGCATCAGTAGACGCCCTCACGGCCCTTGCCGATCAGTCGAAATCAGCCGCTTCGCCCGCCGTTATCGGGGCCAAGCTGCTGGGAGTCCTTCAGGGTTTGGGGCGGGATCGCACTGTCAAGGCCAAACCCGCGCTGCCATTGCCGACACCGTCGCCATGGCATCCCTGAAAAGGCTTTGATCACCGTAGACCATGGCCGCCACGAAGCTGTCGTAGCGCGCGGCAACGGCCGGGTCGTTGTTCAGGAACGCCACCGCCTTGTGGGTCTCGGCGACGATGTTGTGCTGGTAGGCCGGGTGCTGATGGGCAAATTCCTGGGCGTCCTGGGCCGCTATGGTGCGTGCCAGGGCGGCCAGCTCAGCGTGTTCGATATGTTCTCGCACCTGATGCAAGTCGTAGATGTGGCGAACCAGGCTGGGGTCCGGTACCCGGCTGAGGCCAGCCATCTCCATCGCGGTGCGCCGTGTCAGTGAAACAAACTTCTCAGCCGCTGTTTCGGTGATGCTGGCGCAGTCGATCCCGGCGATTTCCGCAGGCCTGGCAAAGGCCTCCGTGATGAACGAAGCCACCGGCAAGCGCACCGTTGGCAAGCGCAGCTGGGTGTAGTTGAGCTCGATCAGCAGGGACGCACGCAGCGGGGCCGGCTGTGAGTCGGTCGGCCCCGCTGTCAGGTGGTAGACCGTGTAGCGGTTGGCGTCACGCGACTTGACCTGGGCGGTGTTGGCCGGATCGATGTCAAAGCCTGCTGCCTGCAGGCCGGCCGTCATCCGGTCTCGCAGACGCCCCAATTCCTTGCGCAATTGGTTGGCGCTGGCGGGCGCGGCGTCCCGTAAAACCACCTTGAAATCGACATCTTCCGACATGCGCTGCACCAGCTTGTGGGCCCGCGCCAGGCAGGTGCCACCGGCAAAGACCAGGCGGAACAGGCCGCTGTCGATCTGGCTGATGGCCTACATGGCTCGGATGACTTGCCAGTCTTTTTCAATGGGCTCGGGGCGCAGGAATCCGAAATGATCCTGTGCGGCACGCAGCTCTCTTGGATCAATCGCCACCACAAACTACCGTTCGAGCAAAAGGGGCTTGCCGCGATAGGCGAGACGCCGGACAAAGCGCCCCTTGACGCGCACTGCAGCGTTGGCAGGCACCTGGGTAGAGCGGCCGTCGTTGTAGGCCTGTTCCCACTCGCCCGGTTCCCAGGCCACGCCCAGCTTGTTCAGCGCCTGGCGCGCCGCGCCGACGAAGCCTTGTTGCGCGGCGAGCATCGGTCGTCCGGACAGCGGGGATCGCTCGGCGCGCCCGTAGACACCGTAGCCCAGCCGCACCAGCCGGCCGGCAGCCACGGTGTTGGCCAGCGCGCGCAGCACCTGGCGCTTGGCGCCAAGGTCGGTGAACTCGCGCGTCAAATACACCGCGTCGCCGCGCTCGGCAATGCGGGCTTCGATCTGAGACTGCAGGGAGTTTTTGCGTGTCATGGTGTCAATCCATCATGCTTCAGGATATGTAGAAAGATGACACTTAGCAGGCTACGCTTTTGCCAACGCCCCTCCGGCTGCGCGCAGCATACGGTCTCTAGGGACTGAGATGCCGAAGTCGAACCAATGAATGACGTTGTAGTAGACCTGCTCTGCTGCCATGTACGTATCGAGGAACTGCCTCATCCGACGACGCGGAAAGGCGCGGAGGTACTTGAGAGAGGCCAGCTTCCGCACGTCCTCAGTCTCCGAACGCATGAGCGGAGCGATCATGGCATCCGACAGTCCCTGGAATGCCTTGTCAGAAATCAATGGGATGACCCGCGCCAAAATGTACCCAGGCATCGCAGTGGCTAAAAGGTCATCGGGCCGATTCTTCCCAAGCGCATACAGCGTGCGCGCCGCATCGTCATATTTGGTACTGCTTGCGATCGAAAGCATCGATGCGAACTTCCGACCGTACTCGGGCCGTTCGAGGGATGCGATGACCAACGGAACGTCACACCATTCGCCGAATTTGGCGAGGTAGCGAAGGTCCTCGGCCGAGTAGTCCACGCTGCCGCGCGTTAACATTGATCGCACAAGCGGCAAGTCGGCTACGTCCAACTTGTTGCAGATGATGTTCAGGCCCTCCCGCGTGAAATTGCCGCGCAAGTGTTTGCCGAGCGAGCGAATCTTCTCAACAAGATCAGTCTGAATATCGTGGCGCTTTCCCATCTCACCCAGCAAAGCCCCAAAGCGATCAACGAATTCATTCGCTACAGCCTTGCGCAGGTCATCGCCGCGCGCCTTGAAGTCGCGGCGGATCATTGCGAAGTAGGCGTTCTGGTCGAAGATCGCCGACTGACCCTCTTCATTGAGCTGTACGAGGTTCAAGCCGTCAAAGTACTGCTCTGCGTACCGGTCTAAAACGGCCTCGCCTTCTGTGTCAGTCGGTCTCAACGCGAATAGCCCGAGCCCTGTCGCGTTGGGATTCTTGCGTACAAGGACAGCTTTCGCCTGCTCAATGGAATAGTGTCGGCCTGTGGCGATCAGCGCCTGCATGGCCTCATAGCGCACCTCCGCATCGCCGTCGTTTAGCA
>JANLQZ010000855.1:0-2296 GCA_031368125.1 Betaproteobacteria bacterium | reverse complement strand
CCTGCCCGCCAGCCACTGGGTGGACCGGGTCGTCGGCGAACTGTCGGCCTGCGCCAACGTGCGCGTGCTCGCCCGCTCCACGGTGTGGGGCTACCACGAGCACAATTTCCTGACCGTGCTCGAGCGCGCGCCAGGCGACGGCGCGGGACTGGATTTCCGCAACTGGAAGATCCGCGCCACACAGGTGGTGATTGCCTGCGGCGCGATCGAACGCCCGATCGCATTCGCGAACAACGACCGCCCCGGCATCATGCTGGCGTCGGCGGTACGCACCTATGTGAACCGGTTTGCGGTCCTGGCGGGACGCCACGCGGTGGTGTTCGCCAACACGGACGCGGCCCACGCTTGCGCGCGCGACCTTGCGCTGGCCGGGGCGAAGGTCCATCTGGTCGATCCGCGCCCTGCTCCCGATGCGCGCGTGCTCGATGCGACCCGCGCGCTGGGGGTCACCTGCCACCTGGGGGCACAGGTACGCCGGGCCTGGGGCGGTCGCCATGTCCGCGGGGTGGAGCTGGTCGGCCCGGCCGGGAAGGCGACGCGACTGGACTGCGACCTGGTCGCGAGTTCCGGCGGCTGGAATCCTTCGATCCATCTGGCGTCCCAGAGCCGTGCCGCGCGCGTGCGCTGGGACGACACCCTCCACACCTTCGTTGCGGCGCCTGCCTCGGGCGTGTTCCAGCTTGCGGGGGCGGCCAACGGCCGATTTGCGCTGGCGCATTGCCTTGCCGATGGCGTGCGCGCCGGGCAGGCGGCGGTGGCCGCGCTGGGGCGCGCTGCAGCGGCGATCAAACTGCCGTCCGCACCGGACGAAGCGACCGGTATCGGGCCGCCGATCTGGGCCGTCGCGCAGGGCTCCGGGCGCGGCAAGGTGTTCGTGGATTTTTCCGGCGACGTCACCACCGCCGACCTGGGCCTGGCGGTGCGCGAGGGCTTCGACTCGATCGAACTCGTCAAGCGCTACACCACGGCGGGCATGGGGGTCGACCAGGGCAAGACCGGCAACCTCAATGTCATCGGCGTGGTGGGTGCGCTGACCGCAGTGGCACCCGCGGCCGTCGGCACCACCACCTTTCGCCCGCCCTTTGTCCCGGTCGAGTTCGGCGCCATCGCGGGCGCGCGGTCGGGCGCGCGGATGTTTCCGTGGCGCCATACGCCGTTGACCGAGTGGCACATCGCGCATGGTGCGGTGATGGTGGATGCCGGTCTGCGCTGGCAACGGCCCGGGTACTACGCGCAGGCCGGTGAATCCTGGCACGCCGCTGCCACCCGCGAGGCGTTGTGCGTGCGCCATGCGGTCGGTGTCTACGATGGCACGCCGCTGGGCAAGTTCCTGCTCAAGGGGCCCGGCGTGCCGGCGCTGCTGGACCTTCTCTACGTCAACGACTTTGCCGGCCTGCAACCCGGGCGCGGCCGCTATGGCGTGATGCTGAGCGACGACGGCCTGGTCCTCGACGACGGCGTGACCTTTCGCCTGGACGCAACACATTGGCTCCTGCATTCGTCGACGGGCGCCGCCGAGCGCGTGCACCAGCATATCGAGACCATCCTCCACGTGCACCGCAGCGACCTCGCCGTGTCGGTGATTCCCGTCACTTCGGCATGGACCAATGCCACCATCTGCGGCCCGAAGGCGCGCGAACTGCTGCAGGCGCTGGAGCCGGATTTCGATGTGTCGGCCGCGGCATTTGCGTTCATGGCGATGCGCGAGGGAAGGCTCGGCGGTTTTCCGGTGCGGGTATTTCGCGTGAGCTGGACCGGCGAGCTGAGCTTCGAGATCAATACCGCGCCGCGCCATGCAGTGGCGTTGTGGGAGTCCGTCATGCGGGTTGGCGCGCAGTTCGGCATCACACCGGTTGGTTCCGAAACCAGCCATATCCTGCGTATCGAGGCCGGTTACCTGTCGACCGGCCACGAGGTCGACGGAACCTCGGATGTGTACGACCTCGGGCTGGGTGCCATGGTCTCGAAGACCAAACGCGATTTCATCGGCAAGCGCTCGATGCAGCTGCGCCGCAGGCTGGACCCGGTGCGCCCGGAGCTGGTAGGGCTGCTGGCGGTCGACCCCGAATGTGTGCTGCCCGACGGCGCCCCGATCACGCCGCGCGGCGAACGGGTGGACCAGGAGGGTTTTGTCAGCGCCAGTGTGCACAGCGTGGCACGGCAACGCAGCATCGCTCTGGGCCTGTTGCGCAACGGTCGCGCACGCATGGGGGAGACCGTGTTTGCGCGCGTCTACGACCGGACCATTCCCATGCTGGTGGTGCCACCGGTGTTCCACGACGCCGACCGCCAGCGC
>JANLQZ010000847.1:0-1532 GCA_031368125.1 Betaproteobacteria bacterium | reverse complement strand
GCGTCCAGCCCCAGCACGAGGCCGGCTTGCCCGGTCAACACACCCAGCTGGTTCTGCAACAGCGCGCGCTGGCGCTGCAGTTCGGGCCGCTGCGCTGCCACAGCGGCAAATGCGGAACGCGCCTGCGCCAGTTCCAGCGGCGAGGCCACCCCGCCGGCGGCACGGCGCTGCACCAGCTCCAGGCTGTCGCGGCGCGAGCGCAGCGCGGCCTCGTTGATGACCAGCTGCGTGTCGAGCGCACGCAAGGCGAAATAGGCCTGCGCGGTGCTGCCGGCAAGCGCCAGTTGCACCGTGTCGCGCGCGTATTGCGCCCCCAGCAACTGCGCCTGCGCCGCCAGGCTGGCATGACGCAGCCGGCCCCACAGGTCGATCTCGAACGCGGTCGACACCGCTGCCCGGTAACTCGTTGCCCGGGGCCCGCTGGCCGATACCTGCTGGCCGTTGAGGGTGCTGGTACGCGAGCGCGTGGCAGCGGCGCCAAGGTCGATCTCGGGCCACTGCGCCGCACGTGCCAGGCCGAGCACGGCCGCGGTCTCGTCGATACGCGCCACGGCGAGGGCGAGGTCGGCGTTGTCCTTCAACGCCGCGTCGACCAGCCGGTGCAGGGTGCTGTCCGCGTACAGCGTCCACCAGTCGGGGTTGATCGCGGGTCCCTCCCCGGCCGCCCCGACGCCGCTGTACTGCGCCGGCAGCGCCACCTCCGGGCGCGCGGTGTCCGGCGCGTTCGCGCAGCCGGCCACAACGGCCAATGCGGCCATGGCGCAGGCGAGCCGGGTCATGGCCGGGCCTCCGTCACGGCGGGCGTCGGCGCGGCCGGTGGCGCGGCAGGCGGATGCAGGTGGCTGGGCCGGGGCTTGTGCGCCAGCAGCGTGAAGAACATCGGAATGAAGATCGGCGCCACGAACGTGGCAACGATCATGCCGCCGAACACGCCGCTGCCCATGCTCTGGCGCGCCGCGGCCCCGGCCCCGGTGGCTAGCACCAGTGGCAGCACGCCAAGCACGAATGCCAGCGAGGTCATCACGATCGGTCGAAAGCGCAACCGCGCGGCCTCGGCCGCGGCATCGCGCGCGCTCAGACCGGCTTCCATGCCCTGCATCGCGAACTCGGCGATCAGGATCGCGTTCTTGGCCGCCAGCCCGATCAGCACCACCAGCCCGATCTGGAAATAGATGTCGTTTTCCATCCCGCGCAAAAACACGAAAGCCAGGGCACCAAGCAAGGCAAAAGGCACCGCCAGCACGACCGCCAGCGGCACACCCCAGCGTTCGTACAACGCGGCCAGGATCAGGTAGACCATCACCAGCGCAAAACCGAAGGCGAAGATCGACGCGCTGCCGGTGCGCTTTTCCTGGAACGCCTGGCCGGTCCATTCGATGCCGTAACCGGGCGGCAATGTCTCGCGCGCCACCTGCTCGACCGCCGCAATCGCCTCGCCCGAACTGAACCCCGGTTTGGCACCGCCCAGCACCTTGGCCGCGATATAGCTGTTGTAACGCTCGATCTGCTCCGGGCCGATGATGTCGGTGACC
>JANLQZ010000724.1:0-1881 GCA_031368125.1 Betaproteobacteria bacterium | reverse complement strand
CATCTTTCGCGCCGGCAGCACCCATTCGGAGCCCAGCGTCAGACGGTGTAGCTCTCGCAGCCATTGCACACCCATGGTCGGCAACGGGATGTCGAGTGGCTGGCCGGTCTTGGTTCGTTCGCCGGGCAAGTGCCAGACGGGTTCGTCGGCATCCAGGTCAAACTCGTTCCAGCGAGCGGCGATCAGTTCACCCTTCCGCACAGCCAACAAGAGAAGCAACTTGACGGTGAGGCCGTTTTCGACACTGAACCCGCGCGCAGTTCGCATGGCTTCGATGAGCGCGGTCAACTCTTCACCGGACAGAGCCCGGTCGCGGGCGACTTCTTTGCCGCCTGCATCGGACAAGTTGAATGCTGCTGCGGGGTTGTGGCGCACCATGTGGCGTTTGATGGCGTAATCGAATATTCGTCGCACCCAGCGCAACACGTCATTGGCCGTGGTCGGCGCACCGCGCTTGACGACCGATTGCAGCATCGCGTCGATGTGGCGCGGCTCGACATTTTCCAGCGCCAGCTTGCCGATATTTGGCTTGATGTGCTTCACGATTCGGCTGCGCATGATGTTCGGGTGTTTCCACTTCCCCATAACCATGCGCTCGAAATATTCGTCTGCCAATTTCGCGACGGTCATGCAGTTTTGTGCCGCCTCGATCTTCGCCAGCGCTTCGGTCTTGCGCTCCTGTTTTTCGCCGGCCACATCGTGCCCCAGCGTCACCTTGGCGCCTAGTTCCTTGGCTGCCTGCCGGGCGATAGACAGCGTCAAGTCGCTGTAGCTGCCCAGGTTCATGACACGCGGCTTTCCGGCAAAGCGGTAGCGAAACTTCCAGGTCGGCGAATTGGTGTCCTTGCGCCATGCCAGGACCAGTCCTTCGCCGTCCGATCTGCCTTCGAATCGCTCGCCCGATCTGATCCATCCCCGGATCGCTACGTCGCTCAACTTGCCCATCTCGCTACCCTCCCGATGTGTACCCGGAAATTTGCGCCAGGAAGGCTCCTGGTACACACGTGGGTACACGAATATTATGGGATGGGGTGAGATGCCCTTCAACCCCAATAAACGCCAAACCCGCATGGATATTGGGTTTACGGGGTGCTTGGGGGTGGCAATGGATGCCTTGAAACCCTACTCGATGTTCTGCACCTGCTCGCGCATCTGCTCGATCAGCACCTTCATATCGACCGCGATGTTGGTCAGTGGCAGGGCGGCAGACTTCGAGCCCATGGTGTTGGCTTCGCGGTGCAACTCCTGGATCAGAAAATCCAGCCGCTTGCCGACCTCACCCCCCTTGTTGATCAGCCGCTCCAGTTCGTCCAGGTGCGAGCCCAGCCGCGTGATTTCTTCCGCCACGTCGATGCGTATGGCAAAGGCGGTGGCCTCGGCGAGCGCGCGGTCCTGCACCGACTCCGGTGTGGCCGGCCCCTGGACCGTCGACATGGCATCTTTCCAGCGCTCGATGAAACGCTGCCGTTGCAAGGCGACCAGTTGCGGAACCATCGGCAGCGCCTGCTGCGCCAGCAGCCGGATCTCGCCGATCTTTGCTAGCAGCGTTGCCGCCAGCCGCGTGCCTTCCCGGCGGCGCGCGGACAACAACTCCTTGAGCGCCTTTTCGGCCAGCGGCACCACTTCGCCACTCCAGTCGCGCGCGCCGGCCTGTTCGGTCGATGCCAGGCGCAGCACATCGACAACCCGCAGCGTCTGGGCATCGGCCAGCCAGGCACGCACGTTGTCCTGCACCGCGTTGAGCCGCTGCAGCAGCCGCGCCGACGGTTCCACGACCATGCTCGCCGACCCGGACTCGATCGACGCCCGAACCTCCACCTTGCCGCGTTTGAGCTGGCCGGTCAGCAGCTCGCGCAAGACCGGTTCGAACTGGCGCAGTTC
>JANLQZ010000799.1:0-12544 GCA_031368125.1 Betaproteobacteria bacterium | reverse complement strand
TGTTCGTCGCCAACGCCGCCTTCAACAACCTGGGCTACGCGTTCTATTCGACCGCGCTGAACTGGGGACGGTCCACGCTGGGGGTGATTCCGTTCGTCTGGTTCGGCCAACACTGGTACGGCGCCAAAGGCGCGCTGGCCGGCTACGGACTGGGCGTGGTTCTGTTCGGTGTGGTCGGTTGCCTGCTGTGTTTCAGGGTCGTGTCTAGACTCCAGCTGCGTGCCGGGGTGCGCCCCGGCGCGGCGTGAGCAGGCCGTGTTCAGTCGCGCGCGGCCATGACGATCGCATGCGCGATCGTCTGCGGGTCCGTGAACCAGATTTCGTGGCTGCCCTGGCACTCGACCAGACGGAACAGGCCCAGGCGCTCGGACAGGCGCGGATGCCACGGCAGGCCATGTGGCAGCGCCGTGTCCTGCTGGCAGTTGACAAAGGACTTGGGTGTCGGCAGCGCCGCCAGCGGCTGCTTGAGCGCGATCTTGTCGGTGAAGGTCTTGTAGGGGTGCGGGTTGAGCCGCTCGAAGGCCGAGGTCGCCAGCGCCAGGTCGGCGTCGTTGATGAAAGCCTCGCGCCAGATCGGGAACGGCAGCATCACCGCACCGTTGCCCGCCGCGGCCACCGCGTCGAACAGCGCCACGTACTGCGGCGGGACCATGTCGTTGAGCGACTCGCCCGGCAGCGGCACGAAGGCGTTGACGTACACCAGGCGCCGGATGCGCTCGGGCATCAGGTCGACGACTTTCGAGATCACCATGCCGCCGTAGCTGTGGCCCACCAGCCGCACGTCGCGCAGGTCATGCGCGCGCAGGTAGTCGCACAGCGACTGTGCCGCGTCATCGAGCCCGATCCGGCTGCGGTCGTCGCCACTGCGGTTGCCGGCCAGCGTCGGGCAATGGACCGTGTGGCCCAGTTTTCTGATGTATTCGGCCGCCGGTTCGATTTCCGCGCCGGTATGCCATGCGCCATGGACCAGGACGTAGGTGTCGCTCATTCTTGTCTCCTCGGGTTGGTGGTGGTGTGGCTCAGATCGGATAGATGATCGAGTTCGGGATCATCTCACTGTCGTAGACGCAGACCCGCGACGCGAACTTCAGGCCCTGCGGCGTGCGCAGCACGGTGTCGAGGTAACGGCCGACGTTGAACACCGTCGTCAGCCCGGACAACTTGGTGCGGAACACCGCGTAGTTGGCCTCGCATTCGATCCGCTCGCCATCCACGCGCAACAGGCGCGGCGCACCCACCACGTGGCGCTGGTAATACGGGTCGTGGAACAGCGTTTCGCGGATCGCATAGGCGCGGTCCTTCAACATGCCCTTGCTCTCGAAGAACAGCGTGGCCAGCGGCAGGCCACGCTCGAAGTTCTCGCGCGGCACCAGGCGGTAGATGCAGTCTTCGGTGAAGAATTCGCACCAGCCCTCCCAATCACCAGCGTCGACGGTGCTGGCGTAGTCCGCATAAAGCTGCGTCAACGCCAGGTAGTCGGAAAATTCGATGCCCGACCACGCGGCAGTGTGCGATTCATACGCCGCGCCGGCATCGGGCGCGGCAGGGGTTTGTGACGTCGCGCCGGTCATGGTGCCTCCATCACTACGCGCCAGTACCGGTACATGCCGCGTATCAGGGTTTCGGTGACCATGTGGTCGGTGTCGCCGACCTCGCGCCCGCCGAGTTCGGCCAGCGTGCGGTGGAAGGGCTTGCTCTCGAAGGCCGACTGCGAGAACTCGATCACCTCGCCATCGTCGGCCGACACGAAACCGGCCGGGCCGAACAGGTTGGCCTGGCGCAAGCGCCGCTGCGTCATCTCCGCGCTGTCGTCCTCGAAGCCGAAGTGCGTCCATTCGAAGTTGAAGGCGCCGTGGCCATCGGGCTGGATGTGGCGCGTGGACACGCTGTTGACCTGCTGCTGCAGGATCACGCTCGGGAACAGGGTCGTCATCACCGCCGTCGGGCCACCCCACCAGGGCTCGGGAACGATGTCGAGGAAACGCGGGTCGTGCAGCTGCATGTCCTGCTTGAAGCTCGACACCTGGGTCACCTGCGCCGCCTGGCCGGCCTGCCCGCGCGTGGACACCATGGCCGCGTGCCGGTGGTGTGTGTCCATCACCAGGCTCGACTTGTTGTCGGCGCGCCAGAGGCCGAACGTGACGAACCAGGTATGCAGCAGGCCGGGATGGTAGGGGTCCTTGATGTTCTCCTGCATCAGCTTCCAGTTGCCGGGAATACGCTGGCGGTTGTAGCCCAGGACCTTGAGGGCGCGGCCGTTGAACAGCCGGTCGAAGTAGCCCAGGATGGCCGGCCCCATGAAGTCTTCCAGCGACTCCACGCCGTGGTCGAACGACGCGAACACGACACCGCCGCGGCAGGCGACCTTCAGCTTGGTCAGCCCGTGGTCGGCGAGCGCGAAATCGGCCGGCATGCCGCCGTGCACCTTGCCGTCCTGGCGCACACCCCGGCGGAACGGCACCCCCTGCAGGTCACCCTGCAGCGTGTAGCTCCACTGGTGGTAGGGGCAGATGAACTCCTTGCGGTTGCCATGGCGCTCGCGGCAGAACTGCATGCCGCGGTGCGCGCAGACGTTCTCCACCACCTGCACCTGCCCGGCGCCGTCGCGCACCAGGATCACCGAGCGTTCGCCCACCACCGTGCGCTTGAAGTCGCCGGGGTTCGGAATCTCGGCCTCCAGGCCGACGTAACTCCAGTGGCCCCGGTAAAAGAAACGTTCCAGTTCGCGGCGGTGCAACTGCTCGCTGGTGTAGACGGAGAACGGGATCCTGCTGGTGCCTTCGCTCTCCCAGCGCACGGCGGACGGGAACACGGTGGGAACTTCGGTCATGCAGTCCTCCTTTACCGGCGAACAGGGACGGTCCGGCCACGCTCGCCGTTCGCGCGCCCGGCGGATGGTACAACAAGGCCGCCAGACACGACGCTACCTCGCCAGCACGATCGTGACCAGCGCCGACGCGTCCTCGATTGCAAGCAGGCCGTGCGGCACACCACCGGACAGGTACAGCAGTTCACCCGCGCACAACACCTGCGACCCCCCGCCAGCCGTGATCTCCACCTTGCCCTCGAGGCACTGGATCGTGATCTCGCCGGCCACCTTGTGCGATGGCACCGACTTGCCGACGGGAAGCATGAGGCGCATGACTTCGATCTGGTCGGTCTTGAACAGCGCTACCGTTCGGGCAGCGGCGATCGTGGGGCCGAGGGGGCGAATGTCGATCGGTTGACCTGGAGACGCGTGCGGGATGGCCATACTGGGCACCTTTCATGTTTCGCTTGTCAGCGCGATGTGATTTGGCGGTTCCGGCGATCCGGGGCGCGCGGCCTGCAACAGGTCGCGCGTTCGCCGGGCTTCGGCACGGGCCGCGGACGCAAAACCGGCGTCCTGCGAGGCATACAGGATCGCGCGCGAGGAGTTGACGACGATCGGTGCAAGCGTGCGTCCGGCGCTTGCGCGCCAGCCTGCGCGCACCGTCGCCAGCGCGTCCCCGCCCTGCGCACCGACGCCGGGAATCAGCAGCGGCAGCGTCGGCGCCAAGACGCGTACCCGTGCAATTTCGGCCGGGTAGGTGGCGCCCACCACCAGGCCCAATTGGCCGTTGGTGTTCCACGACCCGTGGGCCAACGCGGCAATATGCTCGAACAACAACGGCTGGCCCGGCACCCCGGCCAGGCGCTGGTTTTGCAGGTCGTCCCCGCCCGGGTTGGAAGTGCGGCACAAAAGGAAGGCGCCTTTGCCCTCGCGCCGCAGGTACGGCTGCACCGAATCGAAGCCCATGAACGGCGACAGGGTGACTGCATCGGCACCATAACGCTCGAACGCCTCGATCGCGTATTGCTCGGCGGTCGAACCGATGTCGCCGCGCTTGGCATCCAGGATCACCGGCACCTGCGGCGCGGCGCGGCGGATGTGCGCGATCAGCCGTTCCAGCTGCGCCTCGGCACGGTGCGCGGCAAAGTAGGCTATCTGCGGCTTGAAGGCAATCACCAGGTCGGCAGTGGCGTCGACGATCGCCGCACAAAAGTCGAAGATGCGGCTCGCGTCACCCTGCAGGGCGGCCGGGAACCGGGCCGGTTCGGGGTCCAGGCCGACACACAACAGGGAGCCGTTTTGTTGCTCGGCGCGGGCAAGCATGTCGACGACGGTCATAACTTTGGCCAAAGGGATTCGCGCGATTTTACTGGCGCCCGATTCGGTGGCGCTGGCTGCCGGTGCCTGCGCTCAGGGTGTCCGGGCGGCCACCTCCTGCGCCAGACACAGATCGGCCCAGGCATCGGCCTTGTCTTGCCCGGCCCGCAACAACCGGCTCGGGTGGTGGGTCACCACCACCGGCACGCCCTGGTAGCGGTACACCTGTCCGCGCAGTTTCCCGAACGGCAGCCGGGCCAGCTCGGGATCGGCGGCACCCAGCATCGCCTGCGCGGCGAACCGGCCCAGCGCCAGGATCACGCGCGGCTGCACCAGCGCGATCTCGCGCCGCAGGTACATCGCGCAACGGGCAAGTTCGTCGGCATCGGGGTTGCGCACGACCGCGGGCCGGCATTTCACCACGTTGGTCAGCCGGGCGCCGGAGCGCCCCTGCCCGTCGCGCGAGACGTTCACCGCGCGCAGCATGTTGTCGAGCAACTGGCCCGCCGGTCCTGCAAAGGGCCGGCCCGCGCGCTCCTCGTCCTCGTCGGGCGGCTCGCCCACCAGCAGCCAGTCCGCCTGCCGCGCCAGCGGCTCGGCAGTAAAAACGGCAGCCTTGCGCCCGGTACACAAGCGGCAGGCGCTGCAGGTCGAGACCGCCGTCGCGAGCACGGGCCAGTCCATCGCGTCGATGTCGCCGGCCGGCGCGGCGCCTGGACCACTTTCTACAAGCAGGCGATCCGTTACCCCAATGGCGACCGCCTGTGGCCTGGCCACCGCACCCGGCTGCGCTGCGGGCGCAAGATGTGCCGGGACACCGGCCGCTTCGACCGGCGCGACGGGCGGGGCCGACCGCGGCCACCAGACCTTGATGTGCATCTCCTGCAGCATCGCGCGCTGGCGCGCATCCAGGTCAAGGCTCATGAAAAATGCCCCCAGGCTCGGCATGGCATGTCGTCGTCGCGCCCCGGGGAGGCGTCCGTTTGCTTGAAGCGGTCCGGTACTGCGCGCATCCGCAACTCACAGGCGCAGACTCATGACGACCGCATCTTCACGCGTGCCATTGGGCGCCGGGTAATAGGCCTTGCGTTGGCCCACGCGCCGGTAGCCATGGCGTTCGTAGACCTGCATCGCACGCTGGTTGCCGTCGCGCACCTCGAGCCACAACCACTGTGCACCCTGGCCGCGCGCCCACAACGCCAACGCGTCGAGCATCAGGCGCGCCCAGCCCTGGCGCTGGTACACGGGCGCCACGGTGATGTTGAGCAGATGCACCTCGTCGACACCGGACATGGCGACGAAATAGCCCAGCACATTGCCGTCGGCGCTCAGGATCTGGGCCTGGTAGCCGGCGTTCAGCGCGTCACGGAAATTGGGCAACGACCAGGGATGGACATAGGCGCTTTGCTCGATGCGCAGCACCTCGCCCAGGTGCGACGCCAGCAACGGCTCGAACCGGGTTTCACCGGCGGATTGGAGAACGGCACTCATTCGATGGCTTCGCGCAGCGCACTCATCTGGACGATTCCGCGTTCGCCCGGGCGACGGCGCGCTCTGAAGTGGTTTGTGCGACTTTATCGCGAATGTAGACCGGCAGCGCCAGTTCCGCACTGGTGCCGAGCCCGGCCGCCAGCAACCGCGGAGCCAGTCGCAACATGGCCGTGGCCGTGGGAAGCGCCGTCACGCGCGCGGCCCCCCGTCCCAGCGCCAGACGTTCGCCATAAGCGGCAAATACGTTGCCGGCCAGAAGGCCTTCGCCGTCTTGCCAGCCCGCATCCAGCACCAGGCGCTCGGGCTGGTCCAGGGCAGGCGCCTGGCGCTCGGTCCAGCCCGAACCGTCGAAGGAATAACAGGCGGCGTAGATCTCGTCCATGCGCGCATCGAGCAGCGCCAGCACCTGCACCGGCACCACGTCGGGCGCGTGCTGGTGGCGCGCCTCCTCGGCCAGTGCCAGCAGGCTGTCGATCGCAAGCACCGGCACCGGCGCACCACCACCGGGCACGTGCGCACCGAAGGCCAGCCCCTGGGCCACGGCGCACGCCGTGCGCAGCCCGGTGAAGGCTCCCGGGCCACGCCCGAAGGCGATCGCATCCAGTTCGCCAAAGCCGAGGCCGGCCTGTGCCATCAACGCGCGGATCACCGGTATCAGGGTGGCCGAGGCCTGTGCGCCACCGGCGGCGCTGTGTTGCCAGACGCGCGACACACCGCCCGCCGTTCGGCCGACGGCAACCGACATGGTGTCGGTGCTGGTGTCGAACGCGAGCACAGCCATCGTCACGGTAACCGCCTTTGGGCGCGTGGCCGCACCGTGCCTGCAACCACAGGCGCCTTCGCCTGCGCGGCCACGGAGCGCACGCCGAACAGGATGCCCAGTGTCACCAGCGCCAGCCCGGCCGACAGGTTCCAGTGCAGCGGTTCGCCGAGGAAAAACACCGCGCCCAGCGCCGACAAACCGGGCACCAGGGCCGTGATCATGGTCGAGCGAACCGGGCCGAAATGCTGGATCATGCGCGTGAACGTGATGCCCGATATGGCCACCGATCCGACGCCCTGGAACACCATCTGGAACACCACCTGCGACAGCGGCGCACTCAGGAACTGGCCCGGCACCAGCCGCAGGACCAACAGCGCCCCATAGACCGGAACATAAACCGCAAATGCGAACGCGGTGATCGCCACGGTGGCGCGGACCGCCTCGAGCGCGTACTTGCGTGCGAGCACGCTGTAGACCGACCAGCACAGTGCCGCCAGCACGAACAGCAGGTCGCCCTTCCAGACTTCGCCGCCGTCGAAAGCATGCAACAGGCTGCTGCCACCCACCATGGCATCACCGGCCACGATCAACAACAAGCCGAGCGCGCGGGCCGGCGTGATGCGGGTGCCCAGGATAAATGCAGCCAGCAGGGCCGTCCACAGGGGCAGGCTGCCCGGCAGCAGCACCGACGCGTGGCCCGCCGGGGCAAATACGAAGCCGCTGTACGCCAGCACCGCATACAACAACCCGCCAAACAATCCGGCGCTGGCAGTGACACGCAGCGACAGCGGAGAAAACCCGAACACGGACGAGTGCCCGACGGCCAGCGCGCGGTCCCGGCGGACCAGCCACCAGCCCACCGGCAGCAGCACCGCGCCAGCGCCAAGCAGTCGGGCAAAGGCGATATCGAAGGGATTGAGCGCGCCACCACGCGCCGGGTCGGCCGACGCCCGCGCGATCACGATGAACGAGGTCCAGATGAGCACCGTGATCACCGCCGCCCCAATACCCACGGCGCGTGGGGAGAGTGGCTTGAAGCGGTTCATGGATCGATTATCGGCGGCGGCGGTAGACTCGTTCGATGCCCGCCCACCAGACCTTTTTGCAGCTTGTGCCTGGCGCACCGGCCAGCAGCCGGCCCGGCCGCGCGAATGGAACACCGCGGGGCGCTGTGACTTGGCTCTGGCCGGCCCTGCTGGCCATCGGCATCGGTGGCGCCGGCGCGCAGAACCTGCCGCCTGAAGTCGACGCCGCGCTGCAGAGGGCCAAGTTGCCGCGCGACGCGGTGGCCCTGCTGGTGGTGGACGCCGAAGGCAGAAGCCCGCCGCGGCTGAGCCACCGCGCCCAGGTGCCGATGAATCCGGCCTCGGTGATGAAGCTGGTGACGACCTATGCCGCGCTCGAATTGCTGGGGCCCGCGTTCACGTGGAATACGCCGGTTTTTGTCGAAGGCGCGGTGCGTGACGGGACCCTGTACGGCAACCTGTATATCAAGGGCCAGGGTGACCCGAAGCTGGTGGCCGAGCGTTTGTGGCTGCTGCTGCGCCGGGTCCAGGGCCTGGGCGTCAGGACCATCGGCGGCGACATCGTGCTCGACCATGGCGCGTTCCAGTTGTCCGACACCGATCCGGCCGGTTTTGACGGCGAGCCGCTGCGGCCCTATAACGCGGCCCCCGACGCGTTGCTGGTGAATTACAAGTCGGTGCTCATGACCTTTGTGCCCGACCGCACGGCGAATATCGCCCAGGTCCAGTTTGAACCACCGCTGGCCGGTGTGGTGATGCAGGCCAGCGTGCCCTTGTCGGCCGGCGACTGCGGCGACTACCGCGCCGCTTTGCGGGCCGATTTCTCCGACCCGAACCGGATCCGCTTCGGCGGCACCTACCCGGCCAGTTGCCTGGAGAAGGTGTGGCCGGTGGCTTATGCCGAACCGCGCAGTTATGCAGTGCGTGCGGTCGAAGGCATGTGGCTGGAGATGGGCGGAAAGATCGGCGGCACCGTGCGTGACGGCAAGGTGCCGGCGCCGGGCGGTCTGGCTGCGACCCCGGTGTTCGAGTTCGGTTCGCCGGCGCTGGCCGAGGTCATTCGCGACATCAACAAGTACAGCAACAACGTCATGGCGCAACAGCTGTTCCTGAGCCTGAGCCTGGCCTCCCGCGCGCAGGGCGGTGCCGCGACACCGGGCCGGACGGCGCCAGCCGGTGGTGAGCCGGCTTCTCTGGAGGCGTCGCGCGAGGTCATCAAGCGCTGGTGGCAGGAGCGGTTCGGCGCCGGCGATGCGCCGGTGATGGACAACGGGTCGGGCCTGTCGCGCAGCGAGCGCATCAGCGCGCAGGGCCTGGCGCGCCTGCTGCAAACCGCCTACCTGTCGCCGCTGATGCCGGAGCTGATGTCGTCATTACCGATCACGGGGGTCGACGGAACATTGCGCCGCAACCGGTCCCGGGCGTACGCAAGTGCCCACCTCAAGACCGGCAGTCTGCGCGACGTGGTGGCGGTGGCCGGTTACGTGCATGCCGCGAGCGGCCGGCGTTACGTGCTGGTGGCGATAACCAACCACAGCAACGCCGGCGCCGCGCGCCCGGCGCTGGATGCGTTGCTGGAGTGGGCCATGAAGGACAACTGAGGCGCGGCGCCCGGTGGCTCGCGCGCTCGCCGGCACGGCCGGTTGGCACGCCGCTCGCTCAGGCGGCCGAGGCGCGCTGCAACCGGTCGCGCACGCCGTCCCACTCCGGCGTGGCCGGCGGTGTCTCGACCCAAATCAGTTTCACCCCGTTGTCGTCGAACTCGCGCAGCACCGCGAACAACTGCTGCGCCGTGGCGGCGGCATCGTCGGGCATGCGCCGGCGCAATACGCCCTCGGACGGTGAACGCAGTACGGCGCGCGCGTAGGTGGCGATCAAGGGGGTTTCGCCGCGCCGCAGATCGGAGCCGAGCAGGTCGAGCGCGGTCTGCAGCGAGCGCGCGTCCATCATCCGCACCTTCGCCCTGGGGGCGTAGTGCGCGGCCAGTGTTCCCGGGGCCCTGGGCGCCGGTGCGCGCAGGCCGGCAGCCTCATCGACGCTCCATACCGGCTCGCCGCAGGCGGCGCGCGCCTGCGCCGCGGTGATGGCGCCCGGACGCAGCAGCACCGGCGTGCCACGCGTGCAATCGATGATGGTGGATTCGATGCCGACCGAACAGGCGCCGCCGTCGAGGATCAGCAGTTGTGTTCCGAATTCGCCCTGCACATGGTCAGCGGTGGTCGGGCTGACGCGGCCGAACCGGTTGGCGCTGGGCCCGGCCAGGCCCATCACACCGACCACGCGGCACGCGCGCAGCAGCGCCTGCGCCACCGGGTGGGCCGGGCAACGTAATCCGATCGAATCCTGCGCACCGGCCGCCGCCGTGCCGGTTCCGGCGCGGCGCGGCAGGATCAGCGTCAACGGCCCGGGCCAGAAGGCACCCATGAGCTTTCGGGCGAAAGCCGGCACCTCGGCCGCAAAATGCGCCACGCCCGCGGCGCCCTGTTGTTCGTCGTCCAGATGCACGATCAGCGGGTGGTTGCTGGGCCGGCCCTTGGCCGCAAAGATCTTCGCCACCGCCGCGTCATTGCCGGCGTCGGCGCCCAGGCCGTAAACGGTCTCGGTTGGAAACGCCACCAGTTCCCCCGCCTGCAGGGCCGCGGCGCAGGTGTCGATGGCCGGGCTGGCAAATCCGTCCAGAATCATGGTCCCGTCACATCAGGCCAACGTGATTCCCAGCCGGTCGGCCGCCTGCGCGGCGACGGACCTGACCTGCGCCAGGCTTTCGCCGGTGACAGTGAGGTGCCCCATCTTGCGCCCAGCGCGGGCGGCGAGCTTGCCGTACAGGTGCAGGTGCACGCCCGGCAGGGCCAATGCCGCGGCCCAGTCCGGCGTGGTTATTGCGCCATCGGCAGAGGATGCGGAGCGCTTGAACCACAGGTCGCCGAGCAGGTTCAGCATGATCGCCGGGCTGTGCTGGCGCGGCTGCAGCAATGGCAAGCCCGCCAGCGTGCGGACCTGCAAATCGAACTGCGACTGGTCGCAGGCATCGAGCGTGTAATGGCCGCTGTTGTGCGGCCGGGGCGCCATCTCGTTGACCAGCAAGCCGGGCGGGGACGCCGCGCCGCCTTCGCCTTGTACCACGAAGAACTCGACACACAACACGCCGACGTACTGCAACCCCTGCGCAATCGCCCGGGCTGCCGCGACCGCCTGCGCAGCGATCGGCGGCGGCAGATTGCCAGCAAAAACCTCGGTCACGGCCAGGATGCCCGCGCGGTGCAGGTTGCGCTGTACCGGAAAATCAACCATCGCACCGTCCCACCCCCTGGCCACGATCACCGAACACTCGTCGTGCAGGACCAGTTCTTTTTCGAGCACGCAGGGAACCTGCCCGAGGGTCGCCCAGGCTGCCTCCAGCGCGGCACGGTCCTGCACCCGAATCTGCCCCTTGCCGTCGTAGCCCAGCCGGGCGGTCTTGAGGATGCCGGGCAACAACGCCGTCGGCGCGCTGGCCAGTTTTTCGAGCGTAGTGATGGCGAAATATGGCGCGCAGGACACACCACAGGCGGCGAAATGCGCCTTTTCCCTGATGCGGTCCTGCGCGATCGCCAATGCGTCCGCCGCGGGGGCCACCGGGCGGTGCGCGCCGAGCGTGAACATCGCCGGCGAAGGCACATTTTCGAACTCGGTCGTGATCGCGGCGCAACGTTGCATCATCTGCGCCAGTCCCTGCTCGTCCAGATAGTCGGCCTGGATGTGGTAGTGGCTCACGAGGCCGGCCGGGCTGGCCGGATCGGGGTCGAGCACCGCGGTGAAATAACCCATACGCTGCGCCGCCTGCACGAACATCCGGCCGAGCTGGCCTCCGCCCATCACACCCAGCGTCGTCTGCTGCCCGCTGGCCGTGGTGCCGGGAAGAATTGCCTGGCTCATGCGGCAGGCCCCGCGCTGCGCACTGCGGCGCCTCGCGCCTTGGGGCGGCCCGGCGGCGCATCGACGAACCTCTGCGCTGCGCGTTGCGGTGCTTTGCGCCTTGAGGCGGCCCGGCGGCTCATGCGGTGCTCCCGCGCGCTTCGCCGGCCGTGGCAGCGGCGGGAGGAACGACCATGTCGCGCGCCGCCAAGGTCTGGGCGGCACGGAAAGCTTCGAGGCGCTCGCGCAGCGTCGGGTCTTCATTGGCCAGCATCGCCACGGCGAACAACGCGGCGTTGGCCGCGCCGGCCGCGCCGATGGCAAACGTGGCTACCGGCACGCCCCGGGGCATTTGCACGATGCTGTAGAGGGAGTCCAGTCCCGCCAGATGTTTGCTGGCCACCGGCACACCGAGCACCGGCACGGTCGTCTTGGCCGCCAGCATGCCAGGAAGATGGGCCGCGCCGCCGGCACCGGCGATGATGGCCCGCAGACCGCGCTCGCGCGCCTGGGCGGCATAAGCAAACATCTGGTCCGGCATGCGGTGGGCCGAAACCACCTGCGTTTCGTGCCCGACTCCAAACTGTTGGAGAATCTGTACTGCGTGTTGCATGGTGTCCCAGTCGGAACTGGAGCCCATGACGACGCCGATTTGAATATTCATGGTGGTTGGAGTGCAGGACGCGCGGACATGCGGTAGTGCATGCCCCCGGTTTGTGCCTTGATTTTAGTCAGTCTCCCTTTTACCCTTGCTTGGACACAATGATCAACGTTACCGCAGAAAACTTTGAAGCCGAGGTGATCGAGGCCTCCATGACGACCCCCGTACTGGTCGATTTCTGGGCGCCCTGGTGCGGACCCTGCAAGGTCATCGGCCCCCTGCTGGAAAAGGTCGAGGCCGCCTACGCCGGGCGCTTCAAGCTGGTCAAGATCGACTCGGACCAGGAGCAGGAGCTGAGCCAGGCTTTTGGCATTCGAAGTATTCCGACCTGCATCCTGATGAGTGGCGGCAAACCGGTCGACGGATTCATGGGCGCCGTGCCGGAAGGACAAGTCAAGGCCTTCCTGGACAAGCACTTGCCGCCGGCCGACGTGATGGAGGCCGAGGTCACCGGTGTCGCGTTGTCCGATGCGCCGGCCGACGATGACCCGGTGGCGATGCTCGAAGCGTTGCAGCAGGCGGTGCTCAAGAGCCCCGATGACGACGACGCGCGTTTCGAATACGTCAAGATGCTGCTGCAA
>JANLQZ010000791.1:0-5328 GCA_031368125.1 Betaproteobacteria bacterium | reverse complement strand
CTGCAGCAGGCCGCGAAGGACCATCCCAAAGCCGTCAAGTTGTTGCTGGAGCGCGCGCCCAAACCGGTCGAGCCGGACAGCGGTTACGGAATCGCCGTGGGCGGCAAGTACGAGGCCTGGCTGTACGTGAGCGAGATGCGTCCCTTTTGGGAGCAGCACCAGGCGCTGGACTGGGCGCGTGCGGTGCTGGCCAAACCGCACCCCAACACAGGGGCCGCTGCACCAGGGCAGGACAACCTGTTCTGAGGTGGGCGGCGGCGCCGCGTGTTGCGATTCGGTTGCAGTCCACGCGCGCCGGCGCCTGGTAGCACTTCACAGCACGTGGTCGAGGTGGCGCCGACGGCCCCATCGGTGTCAACTGCGCTCTACGACGCCGCGCCGCTCTTTTTGAGTTCCAGCGCGGCGTCGTAGAGCGTATTGCGGGATGCGCCGCTGATGTCGGCGGCCAGCTTGACGGCGGTCTTCAAGGGCAGAACGGCCAGCAACAACCGCAGGATGCGCAGTTCGTCGCCGGCCTGGACCGGCGCGACGTCGGGATGCAGCACCAGAACGAACTCCCCCCGGGACCGGTTGCCATCGGCCGCCAGCCATGGCGCGAAGCCGGCCGCAGTGACGGTGGCGATCTCTTCGAACTGCTTGGTCAGCTCGCGCCCGACGGTCAGCCCGCGCGGCCCCAGCACCGCCAGTGCCGCCGCGAGTGCTTCGATGCGGTGCGGCGCCTCCAGCACGACGACCGCGCGCGGTTCCGCCGCCAGCGTTGCCAGCCGGGCCGCGCGCTCGGCGGCGCGTGGCGGCAGGAATCCGGCGAACACGAAGCCGCCGTCCTGGGCGGCGCCGGCCTCGATGCCCGCGACGCTGAGTGCCGCCGTGACACTGCTGGCCCCGGGCACCGGCACCACGCGCAGTCCGGCCGCGCGCACCGCCGCCACCAGGCGCGCGCCCGGGTCACTGACGGCCGGCGTGCCCGCGTCGGTGGCATAGGCGACCCGTTGGCCCTGGCGCAGCCGCTCGACCACCAGGCCTGCCGCCGCCTGTTCGTTGTGCTGGTGCAGCGCGAGCAGATTCGCGCCGGTCTTGTCGATCCCGTAGGCGCGCAGCATGGCCTGGGTGTGCCGGGTGTCCTCGCAGGCGACCGCCTCCACCAGTTGCAACACGTGCAATGCGCGCAGGCTGATGTCGGCCAGGTTGCCGATCGGTGTGGCCACCACGTACAAGGCGCCGTGCGGATAATGCTGGGAGCCGGCGGCGTCATGCGCCGCGGCGACGGCCGAAACATAGGATGAGGTCAATGGAATTTCCCAGGTTCAAGGCGCTCGCCCGAGCCGCCACGAGCAAGCAATCCGGTGACGCGGCCGAGGACGGCGCCTTGCGCCATTTGCAGCATGCCGGTCTGCGCCTGCTCGAACGCAATTATCGGACGCCCGGGCGCGGTGGCGGCGAAATCGACCTCGTCATGCGCGACAGCGACGGCACCACGGTGTTCGTGGAGGTGCGCGCCCGGCAAGATGCACGGCACGGGGGCGCCGCCGCGAGCATCGGCATGGCGAAGCAGCGGCGTATCGTGTTTGCCGCGCGGCAATACCTGATGCGCCTGCGTGAGCCGCCGCCGTGCCGTTTTGATGTGGTCGTCGTGGACGGCGAAAACGTCCAGTGGCTGCGCGCCGCGTTCGACGCCGGTTGATGCCCGCCTGGTGGTAATTACATACCGTTGCACGCACGACGGTTATCATCGCCACCATGCTTGAGCAGCGCATCGAACAGCATTTCATAGACAGCGCCGACCTGAAGTACCAGTCGGCGCAGGTCCTGTCCAAGCCGATTGCCGCCGCGGTGCAGGCCATGATGGTCTGCGTGACCAGCGGCGGGAAGGTGCTGGCATGCGGAAATGGGGGTTGCGCGGCGGCGGCGCAGTATTTTGCGGCCGGGTTCGTCGGCCGCTTCGAGCGCGAGCGGCCCGAGCTGGCCGCGATTGCACTGTCGACCGACGGATCGACCCTGACGGCGATCGCCAATGAACATGCTTTCAGCGCCGTCTTTTCCAGGCAGGTGCGGGCCTTCGGAAGTTCGGGCGACGTGCTGCTGGCGATATCGACCAGCGGCAATTGCGCCAACCTGCTAGATGCCATCCATGCCGCGCACGAACGCGAGATGGTCGTGGTCGGCCTGACCGGGCACGGCGGTGGAAAGATCGCCCAGTTGCTGCGTGATACCGACGTGCACATCTGTGTTCCGCACGACCGCACGGCACGTATCCTGGAGGTGCATCTGCTGGCGTTGCACTGTATTTGTGATGCGGTGGACACGCAACTATTGGGTGAACAAGAGGAAACAACACGATGAGAAGCAGCACCTTCAGACTTGGCGCGGCGGTCGTTTGCGCGGCGTTCCTGGGCGGCGCGCTGAGCGCCTGCGCACCCATCTTCCTGGGCGGCGCGGCGATGGGCGCACTGGTGGCAACCGATCGTCGTACATCCGGCGCGCAACTGGAAGACGAGGGCATCGAACTGCGTTCGTCCGGCCGCATCCGGGAAGCCCTGGGCGACCGCGGCCACGTCAATGTGACCAGCTACAACCGCCAGGTCCTGCTGACGGGCGAAGTGCCCAGCGCCCAGGACAAGTTGCTGGTGGAGCAGATTGTCTCGCGGGTCGAAAACGTGCGTTCGATCGTCAATGAACTCGGTGTGCTGGGCAACTCGACCCTCACGCAGCGGTCGTCGGACTCCCTGACCACGGGCAAGGTCAAGGCGGCCATGGTGGACGCCAAGGATATTTTCGCCAACGCCTTCAAGGTCGTGACCGAGCGCGGCACGACCTACCTGATGGGACGTGTAACGCAACGCGAGGCAACCCGTGCGACCGAACTGACGCGCAGCACCAGTGGCGTCCAGAAGGTCGTGCGCGTGCTAGAAATCATCTCCGAGGATGAGTTGCTGCGCACCCTGCCACAAAATGCTCCGGCAACGGGCACGCCTGCGGCGGCGCCCAAAACCTGAGCAGCAGTTACCTCAGCCGCTTGATCAGGCTGGAGGTGTCCCAGCGTCCACCACCCATCTGTTGCAGCTCGGCATAAAACTGGTCCACCAGTGCCGTCACCGGCAGGCGCGCACCATTGCGCCGTGCCTCGTCCAGCACCAGTCCCAGGTCCTTGCGCATCCAGTCGACGGCAAAACCGAAATTGAATTCATTCGCGACCATGGTCTTGCCGCGGTTGTCGAGTTGCCAGCTTTGGGCCGCCCCCTTGCCGATCACGTCGAGCACCTGCAGCATGTCGATGCCGGCTTTTTGCCCGAAGGCGATCGCTTCGCCCAGACCCTGCACCAGACCGGCGATGCAGATCTGGTTGACCATCTTGGCGAGTTGGCCGGCCCCGCTGGCGCCCAGCAGCGTAAAGGCCCGTGCGTAAGCCATGGCGACCGGTGAGACGGCGTCGAAGGCCGCCTGGTCGCCGCCGCACATCACTGTCAGCATGCCATTCTGGGCGCCGGCCTGGCCGCCCGAGACTGGCGCATCGACAAATTGCAGACCCAGCTTGCCAGCGTGTGCGAAAAGCTCGCGGGCGACATCGGCCGACGCCGTCGTGTGGTCCACAAAAATGGCCCCCGCCCGCATGTCTGCGAAGGCCCCTTCGTCGCCGCGTTTGCCGTCGCCCAGATCCGCTCCCAAAGTGACGCTGCGCAAGTCGCTATCGTTGCCGACGCAACAAAACACGATATCCGCGCCGGTCGCGGCCAAGCGCGGCGTGGCCGCGTATTGCGCCCGGCCGGTCGAGGCGAACTCCCGGCACCAGGCATCGGATTTGGCTGCGGTCCGGTTGTAGACCGTCACCACGTGGCCTGCCAGCGCCAGATGCCCGGCCATGGGAAACCCCATGACTCCCAAGCCGAGAAAGGCGACTTTGCGGGACGATGTGGGCGCGTAGGTTTTGGGATTGGTACTGGGCATGGAACTCGCTTGAGATGGCCAAAGGCTGTTACGAAGCCCCTGAGGTAGTGAAGATTTAGTTTCGCCGTAACTTGAGTACAAGTCAGCCTTCTCTGAAACTTCGTTTTCGTAGCGAGCCGGCCAGGGTTGCGTCGAGGAGCGGAGCCCTACTTTTGTACGGTGGGCGCCGCAGGCGCCAGCCTGGCCCGCGCAGTAGAAGGATTCGCTACCTCAGACGATGGCGAAGTTTTCGGTGCCCGCGCTCAGGTCCTGCGTCCTGCCGCGCTGGCTGTTGAGTTTGATCTGCAGGCGCAGGTCATTGAGCGAATCTGCGTTGCGCAACGCGTCTTCGTATGAGATCACGTTGTTCTCGTAGGCGTCGAACAAGGCCTGGTCAAAAGTCTGCATGCCCAGGTTGCGGCTTTTCTTCATGATTTCCTTGATCTCGGACACGTCGCCCTTGAAGATCAGATCGGATATCAGCGGCGTGTTGAGCATGATTTCCACCGCCGCGGTGCGGCCTTTGGTGTCCTGCTTGGGGATCAGGCGCTGTGACACCAGCGCCTTGAGGTTGAGCGACAAATCCATCAGCAACTGCGAACGGCGCTCTTCGGGAAAGAAGTTGATGATCCGGTCGAGCGCCTGGTTGGCGCTGTTGGCGTGCAGCGTGGCCAGGCACAGGTGGCCGGTCTCGGCAAAGGCCACCGCATGTTCCATCGTCTCGCGGTCGCGGATCTCGCCCATCAGTATCACGTCCGGGGCCTGGCGCAAGGTGTTCTTCAGCGCAATCTCCCAGCTGTCGGTGTCGAGCCCGACTTCGCGCTGCGTCACCACGCAGTTCTTGTGCATGTGCACGAACTCGACCGGGTCCTCGATCGTGATGATGTGCCCGAAGGTGTTCTCGTTGCGCCAGTCCACCATGGCCGCCAGCGTGGTCGATTTGCCCGACCCGGTGGCGCCGACCAGGATGCACAGGCCGCGTTTGGAGGTGACGATTTCCTTGAGGACCTGCGGCACCCCCAGACCGTCGATGGTCGGAAGCACCTGCGGGATGGTCCGCATCACCATGCCCACCTTGCCTTGCTGGATGAAGGCGTTGACACGAAAGCGCCCCAGGCCAGGGGGCGAGATCGCGAAGTTGCATTCCTTGGTGCGCTCGAATTCCGCCACCTGCTTGTCGTTCATCACCGAGCGCGCCAGCGCCAGCGTATGGGCCGCGTTGAGCGGTTGTGGTGAAACCTTGGTGATCTTCCCGTCCACCTTGATGGCCGGCGGGAAGTCGCCCGTGATGAACAGGTCGCTGCCGTTGCGGCTGGTCATCAGCTTGAGCAGATCGTTGATGAATTTGGTGGCCTGGTCGCGTTCCATAAGATCATGGCTCCCAAGTGGTCATTTCTTTTCGCTCAG
>JANLQZ010000788.1:0-7039 GCA_031368125.1 Betaproteobacteria bacterium | reverse complement strand
CTTGGCAGACTTGCGTATCGTTTTCATGCTCTCTCCAGCCGCCTTCGAAGCGATGCGAAACCTATAATTTGACCACAGTTCTGCGACCAGAGACCCGATGAAACTCCAACCTGACAAATCAGATGTTCAATCCATTTCCGGCTATGGTCCGGGCTGGATCGCGGTCGACGGCGAACGTATCGACAGCAGTGTCGTGATCAGTTCAACCGGCCTGCGGCTGCCCTGGCAATGCAACCGATTTGCCGACCTCGGCGCCGACCACTTTTCCCGCCTGGCGCGCATCGATACTGAACTGGTGATCTTCGGCAGCGGGGACCGGATCCGCTTTCCAAATCCGCTCTGGCTCGCACCGTTGATGGCCAAGCGCATCGGCCTGGAAACGATGGACACCAAGGCGGCATGCCGCACCTACAACATCCTCGCCGCGGAAGGACGCAAAGTGGTGGCGGCACTGCTGATCGAAATTGCATCGCAATGAGGCAGATCGATGGTCGATTTGCGGCTAAAATAGCGGGTTGTGGACGAAGTCGGTCACCTGCTGCAAACGCATGAACTGCTTCAACCAAGTCCTGACACATCCTGCACGCGAGACTCAAGCAACTTATGGCGATCGTTGTCAACAAACCCCTTCCTGAATTCGAAGCCAATGCCACCAGTGGCATCAAGGTGTCCAACACCACGCATCTGGGCAAGACCATGGTCTTGTACTTCTACCCCAAAGACAACACACCTGGGTGCACCACGGAGGCGATGCAGTTCCGGGACAAGTACAAGGATTTTGTGAAGGCGGGCGCAACCGTGTTCGGTGTGTCGCGCGACAACATGAAATCGCACGACGATTTCAAGCTCAAGCTCGAATTGCCGTTCGAGCTGATCGCGGACACAGAAGAGAAGATGTGCCACATGTTCGGTGTGGTCAAGAACAAGATCATGTACGGCAAGAAGGTCAAGGGCATCGAACGCAGCACCTTCCTCGTCGGGGCCGACGGCATTCTCAAGGAAGAGTGGCGTGGCCTGAAGGTTCCGGGCCACGTGGACGACGTTCTCAAGGCGGTCAAGGCGCTCAAGAAGTCCGCTTGACCATTGCGCCAGCGGTCTTCCAGGCCGCCGCAGAATGATCCTCATGCTGCTGCATACAGCCCCCGCGCTTTCCGGAAAAGCCGCCTTGGACCAAGGCGGCTTTTTCGCTTATGCGCGACCCTGCGCACAATTTACCAGCCACTCGGTTATTCCACTTTTGTGAGCCATCCGGACTATGCCCTTGCCTCCTGCACCCTCCAAACGCGCAGCACTTTTGACGCATGACCTGTATGACGCGGCTGCAAGAACTGCAACCGGGGCGCCCAGAAGGGGACAAAAAGACGGCGACCAACAGCCGGCGGTAGGGCACCCCGTGGCGCGTGGACAGGAGCACAAGCTCCCGTCGGCGCCCGCCCGCAACGTGCCTTCCGTCGAGAGGCCAGCAAATGGCGGCCGCGGCGCCGTTGTCAGTCTGGCAATCGGCAACCCGGTGGCGTCGGCAGCGGAGCAACGCCAGGACGACGTGTTGCCCGTGCCACCGGTGAAAGCCAAGAAGCGCAAGAGTTCGGGGCAGGCCAAGCTGTTCGTGCTCGACACCAACGTGCTGCTGCACGATCCTATGTGCTTGTTTCGATTCGAGGAACACGACATCTTCCTGCCGATGATCGTGCTGGAAGAACTCGACGGCCACAAGAAGGGAATGACCGAGGTGGCGCGTAATGCGCGCCAGACCAGTCGCTCGCTCGACGCCCTCGCCGGCACGAACGGCGCAGACATCGGCGATGGCTTGCGGCTGGACAGCACTGGCCATCGCGAGGCCAAGGGAAAGCTGTTTTTCCAAACCCAGGCCCTGCACTACGCCCTTCCGCTGAGCCTGCCGCAGGGCAAGGCCGACAACCAGATCCTCGGGGTGGTCGAGTCGCTGCGCCAGCAATACATCACCAACCGCGGTGAAACAAGTGTTGCGGCGCGTGAGGTGGTGCTGGTTTCCAAGGACATCAACATGCGCGTCAAGGCGCGCGCGCTTGGCCTGACCACGGACGACTACCAGAACGACAAGACACTCGAGGATGGCGACCTGTTGTATGCGGGTTCATTTGCCCTGCCCACCGACTTCTGGGCCACCCACGGACAGACCGTGGAGAGTTGGCAGCAGGGGCAACACACCTTCTACCGCATCTCGGGTCCGGTGGTACCCAGCTTGCTGATCAACCAGTTCGTCTATTTCGAGTCGCCCGGTGAGCCAAGCCTGTACGCGCGCGTGACCGAAATCCGCGGCAAGACAGCGGTGTTCAAGACCCTCAAGGACTTCAACCATCTCAAGAACGCGGTGTGGGGGGTGACCACGCGCAATCGGGAGCAGAATTTTGCGATGAACCTGCTGATGGACCCGGAGGTCGATTTCGTGACCCTGACCGGCACGGCCGGCAGCGGCAAGACACTGATGGCGCTGGCCGCCGGCCTGACGCAGGTGCTCGATGACCGGCGTTATACCGAGATCATCGTCACCCGCGCCACCGTCAGCGTGGGCGAAGACATCGGCTTCCTGCCCGGCACTGAAGAAGAGAAGATGGGCCCCTGGATGGGCGCGCTGGACGACAACCTCGAGGTGCTCGGAAAGACCGACACCAGCGCCGGCGAGTGGGGCCGGGCCGCGACCAGCGAACTCATCCGCAGCCGCATCAAGATCAAGAGCATGAATTTCATGCGCGGACGCACCTTCCTGAACAAATACGTGATCATCGACGAGGCGCAGAACCTCACACCCAAGCAGATGAAGACGCTGGTGACCAGGGCCGGTCCTGGAACCAAGATCATCTGCATGGGCAATCTGGCGCAGATCGATACGCCATACCTGACCGAAGGTTCCTCCGGCCTAACCTTCGCCGTGGACAAATTCAAGGGGTGGCCACATGGCGGCCACATCACGCTGGCGCGCGGAGAACGCTCGCGCCTGGCGGACTTTGCCAGCGAAGTCCTCTGACCCAGCGCAGACCGCAAGCCTAGAAGTCGCCACCACCCCCGCCGGCAAGGCTTTCGAACTTGGTGATCGGCTTGAGGAACGCCAGCTTGACGACGCCGGTAGGACCGTTGCGCTGCTTGGCGATGATGACTTCGGCTACACCCGGTTCCTTGCAGGCGTCCTTGGTGTAGTACTCGTCGCGGTAGATGAACATGATGATGTCGGCGTCCTGCTCGATCGCGCCGGACTCGCGCAGGTCGCTCATCATCGGACGTTTGTCAGGCCGGGTTTCGACGCTGCGGTTGAGCTGCGACAACGCGACCACCGGACACTTCAACTCCTTGGCCAGCATCTTGAGCCCGCGCGAAATCTCGCCCAGTTCAGTTGCGCGGTTTTCATCCGACGACGAGGACCCGCTCATCAGTTGCAGGTAGTCCACGACGATCAGCCCCAGTTGGCCGCACTGGCGCGCCAGGCGCCGGGCATTGGCGCGCAACTCGCTCGACGTCAGGCCTGCGCTCTCGTCGATATGCAACGAGATATTGCGCAGCTTCTCGATCGCTTCGGTCAGGCGCGGCCACTCCTCGTCTGTCAGCTTGCCGGTTCGCAGGTGGCTCTGGTCGATGCGGCCGATCGATCCGACGATCCGGACCGCCAGTTGCGCCGCGCCCATTTCCATAGAAAACACCGCCACTGGCAACCCTTCATGCAGCGCCACGTGTTCCGCGATGTTGATCGCCAGCGCCGTCTTGCCCATCGACGGCCGCGCCGCCAGCACGATCAGGTCGCCCGCCTGAAAACCGGCGGTCAAGCGGTCCAGATCGTAGAAACCGGTTGGCACGCCAGTGACGTCATTGGGGTTGTCCGCCATCTCCTGGACCCGGTCGAGCAGTTGCACAACCAGTGAATCCATGCCCTGGAACCCCTGCTTCATGCGCGAACCCTGCTCGCCGATATTGAAGATCTTCTGTTCGGCTTCGTCCACGATGTCAGCCACCGGCCGACCCTGTGGATTGAATGCGTTGGTGGCGATTTCATCGCTGGCGCTGACCAGCTTGCGCAGGATCGAGCGCTCGCGCACGATCTCTGCGTAGCGGCGGATATTGCCGGCGCTTGGAACGTATTGCGCCAACGAGTTGAGGTAGGACAGCCCGCCGACCTCCTCCGCCTTGCCCTGGTTCTGCAGGTGTTCGAATACCGTGATGACATCGGCCGGTTTGGACGCATTGACCAATGCGCCGACCGCGCCGTACACGAGCCGATGCTCGTATCGGTAGAAGTCGGCATCGGTCAGCAAGTCGGAGACCCGATCCCAAGCGCCGTTGTCCAGCAGCAGTCCCCCAAGGACGCTGGATTCGGCCTCGATCGAATGGGGCGGAATGCGCAATTGCGCGACCTGGCGGTCGTGGCTATAGCCATCCACGGCGGAAAGTACGGCGGACATGGTGATTTCCTTGAAGCCCTTGATGCTACGCCAGCGGATCGCGTGAGTCGAGTGAATTGCTGGGCATAAATAGCTGACAAGCTGTGCGCAACTGGTGCACAGCAGGTGGAAAGTGCGTTCGAAAAACAAGAGCCACCATGGCGGACGCCCAGGTGGCTCGCAACGGGTGCCGAAGCCCCGCTAAACCGGACACGCGACGGCTGGTTGCCGGTGCGTGTCCCCAGCGATTACCTAGGTCGTTTCGCCGTACACCGACACCGTGATGTCCACCACCACGTCAGTGTGCAGTGCCACACTCACGGCGCTGTCGCCCACAACCTTGATCGGGCCATTGGGCATGCGCACCTGCGACTTGACCACCTTGTAGCCTTGTTTGTTCAGCTCTTCGGCGATGTCGGAGTTCGTCACCGAGCCAAACAGACGTCCGTCGACGCCGGCTTTCTGGGTCAACTTGATCGCGGTACCAGCCAGCTTTTCGCCCAGGGCCTGAGACTCCGCGAATTTGCCGGCGGCGGCCTTTTCCAGCTCGGCGCGCTTGACTTCGAACTCCTGCTTCGCCGCGGCGGTCGCGCGGCGGGCACGGCCAGAGGGAATCAGGAAATTGCGTGCGTAACCGTCTTTGACCTTGACGATTTCGCCCAGGTTGCCAAGGTTCACGACCTTGTCGAGCAGAATGATTTGCATGTTCGTGGCTCCCTTAGATGCGGTGCTGGTCGCTGTACGGCAACATGGCCAGGAAACGCGCGCGTTTGATAGCTGTGTTGAGTTGGCGCTGGAAGATGGCGCGGGTGCCGGTCAGACGGGCCGGAATGATCTTGCCGTTTTCGGCGATGAAATCACGCAAGGTATCGATGTCCTTGTAGTCGATTTCTTCCACGCCGGTCACGGTAAAGCGGCAGAAGCGCTTGCGCTTGAACAGCAGGTTTTGGGCCGGGCGCTTGGGACGCTTGTCTTTGTTGAATCGTTTTGGTGCTGGCATGGTGCTTTCCTACGTTGTTTGGGGAACTGCCGCCGCGTTCGACGCGCTGGCTCCCTCGAAGAAGATGCTTATTGGTCTTGCAGAATTTCCTGGATGTGGAACACGACACTTTTTCCGTTTCGGGGAGTTGCGAGAAAACCGCTGAACTTCCAGACACTGCCCGTGGCCTGCTTCGCAAGCCGCTCGGCCATGGTGCCAAGAGCCACCGCCTTCACCGCTGCCTTGACCTGTCTTGCCTGCCCCGCCTCCATGACACTTGACGCATGTTCAAGCCTCAGATTCAGCGCCGGCAAACCTGCCGGCGTATAGCGCAGTGCTTGGATCTCGGCGATACAGGCAGTGATGACAAGCAGGTTGGCAGCTTCGCTCACCCCATCGCGGTGTTATCTGTCCGAGCCGTGAAATTCGGCCTGCTGGGCCTTGCGCGCGTCTTCGCGCTCGACTGTCTTCATCATCGAAGACGGCCCGGTATCCGCCTTCTTCCGGGAGACCGTCAGATGGCGCAATACGGCGTCGTTGAACTTGAACGCGTGCTCCAGTTCAACCATCACGGCTTGGTCCGCTTCGATGTTGATGCACAAATAATGCGCTTTTGCCAGCTTGTTGATCATGTAGATCAACTGGCGCCGACCCCAGTCCTCGACGCGATGGACTTTGCCACCGCCGGCCGTGATCATGCCCTTGTAACGTTCCAGCATGGCCGGAACCTGTTCGCTCTGATCCGGGTGGATCATGAGGATGATTTCATAATGACGCATTGCTACTCCTTGTGGGTAACCCACGTATGGGTCGGTAAAGCCACCCTCAGCGTCTAATTGAGGTGTGGCAAGGCGAAGCCTTTGATTATATGCCAACGGGGCGATGGCTCGGTATCTTATGCTACAGCAACGCCCCACACCGGCGCGATGTCCGGCAAGCCGGCCGAAAGAAAGCCCGGCAACCGAGGTCGCCGGGCTTGCTGTTGACGCCGGCACATGCACCGCGCGCCAGGCTCATCGGATGATCAGCTTGTCTTCAAGTTCGGGTAACGAACGTATTCGACGAGTTGCTGGATCTTGCGGCTTGGCGCCGGGGTCACCAGACTGACCAGGATGATCACCGCAAATCCGATCGGTACGCCAAACAGGCCGGCCGAGATTGGCTGGATGTCCCACCACAGTTGCACCGGAGACGTCACGCCAAAGACGCCACGCATCCACGGCTGCGTCGTGATCATGTAGTAGAAGGTTGTTCCCAGCCCCGCCACCATGCCCAGTGACGCCGCGATTCCGGTAGCCCGCTTCCAGAAAATCCCCAGTGTGAGCGCCGGGAAGAACGCCGCCGCCGCAAATGAGAATGCTGCTGAAACCAGGAACACAATGTCTGCCGGTTTTTGCGATGCGACGTAGGCGGCAGCCAGAGCCACCACCAGCAGCAGCATCTTGGACAGTGCCACTCGACGGGCTGTGGACACGTTCGGGTCGATCATCTTGTAGTAGAGATCGTGACTCAATGCATTGGCTATGACCAACAACAAGCCATCTGCCGTAGACAAAGCAGCAGCCAACCCACCTGCCGCCACGAGGCCGGAAATGACGTACGGTAGCCCGCCAATCTCGGGCGTTGCGAGCACCACGATGTCACCACCAATCGA